>NZ_JBFUBU010000016.1:0-88109 GCF_056405595.1 Polaromonas sp. P1_G1 | reverse complement strand
AACTTGGACGCCAGAACGGTCGTGATCGCCGCCGTCAGCGTCGTCTTGCCATGGTCCACGTGGCCGATCGTGCCTACGTTGACGTGCGGCTTGGTCCGCTCAAATTTGCCTTTTGCCATTTTTCTCTCCAGATAAAGAACATGCCCGTGTACGGTTTAACGTCTGCACTGTATTGCTGATTCCCTCACCACGGGCAGTGAGGGGCACACAATCGCAGACAAGAAAGGATGGTGCCGGGCCCTTGCGGAACCGGCACCGTTTTTTTACTTGGCGCGCGAAGCCATGATGGCTTCCGACACGTTGCGCGGGGCTTCAGAGTAGTGCTTGAACTCCATGGAGTACGTTGCACGGCCCTGCGACATCGAACGCAGCGTCGTCGAATAGCCGAACATTTCAGACAGGGGCACTTCAGCCTTGATGGCCTTGCCGCCACCGACCATGTCTTCCATGCCCTGCACCATGCCGCGGCGTGAGGACAGATCGCCCATCACGTTGCCGGCGTAGTCTTCAGGCGTTTCCACTTCAACGGCCATCATGGGCTCCAGAATCACGGGGCCGGCCTTGCGGCAGCCTTCCTTGAAACCGAAGATGGCAGCCATCTTGAAGGCCAGCTCGTTCGAGTCCACATCGTGGTACGAACCGAAGTGCAGCGTGACCTTGACGTCGACCACCGGGTAGCCSGCCAGCACGCCGGACGTGACGGCTTCGTTGATGCCCTTTTCGACCGCGGGGATGTATTCGCGAGGAACCACACCACCCTTGATGGCGTCGATGAACTCGATGCCCTTGCCGGCTTCGTTGGGTTCGATCTTGAGCACGACGTGGCCGTACTGGCCCTTGCCGCCGGACTGGCGCACGAACTTGCCTTCAGCGTCTTCCACCGTCTTGCGGATGGTTTCGCGGTAAGCCACTTGCGGCTTGCCCACGTTGGCTTCCACGCCGAATTCGCGCTTCATGCGGTCGACAATAATTTCCAGATGCAGCTCGCCCATACCAGCGATCAGGGTCTGGCCGGACTCTTCGTCGGTCTTGACGCGGAAMGAAGGATCTTCCTGKGCCATRCGCTGCAGWGCGATRCCCATTTTTTCCTGGTCGGCCTTGGTCTTGGGTTCCACGGCCTGGGTAATCACAGGCTCAGGGAACACCATGCGCTCGAGCATGACGATGGCATCGGGATCGCACAGGGTTTCGCCGGTGGTCACATCTTTGAGGCCCACGCAGGCCGCAATGTCGCCGGCGCGGATTTCGCTSACTTCTTCRCGSTTGTTGGCGTGCATGTGCACAATACGGCCGATACGCTCTTTCTTGCCCTTGATCGGGTTGTAAACGCTGTCGCCTTTTTTCAGGACGCCGGAGTAAACGCGCACGAAAGTCAGCTGACCCACAAACGGGTCGGTCATCAGCTTGAACGCCAGCGCGGAGAACTTCTCTTCGTCGTCGGCCTTGCGGGTGACGGGCGCTTCGTCTTCGTCCATGCCCTTGACGGGTGGAATGTCGATAGGCGACGGCATGAATTCAATCACAGCGTCCAGCATGCGCTGCACGCCCTTGTTCTTGAAGGCGGAACCGCAGTACATCGGCTGGATTTCGCTGGCGATGGTACGCGTGCGGATGCCCAGCTTGATTTCGGCTTCGGTCAGGTCGCCTTCTTCAAGGTACTTGTTCATGAGTTCTTCGGAAGACTCAGCAGCGGCTTCGACCATTTTCTCGCGCCATTCCTTGGCCAACTCGACGAGCTCGGCGGGGATGTCGCTGTAGGTGAACTTCATGCCTTGCGAAGCTTCGTCCCAGATGATGGCCTTCATTTTCAGCAGATCGACCACGCCGGTGAAGTTTTCTTCGGCGCCGATGGGGATCACCATGGGCACGGGGCTGGCCTTCAGGCGCAGCTTCATCTGCTCGACGACCTTGAAAAAGTTCGCGCCGGTGCGGTCCATCTTGTTGACGAACGCGAGGCGGGGAACCTTGTACTTGTTGGCCTGGCGCCAGACGGTTTCGGACTGGGGCTGGACGCCGCCCACGGCGCAATACACCATGCAGGCGCCGTCAAGCACGCGCATGGAACGCTCCACCTCGATGGTGAAGTCCACGTGGCCCGGGGTGTCGATGATGTTGATGCGGTGCTCGGGCAGGGACGTGTCCATGCCTTTCCAGAAGCAGGTCGTGGCGGCGGAGGTGATCGTGATGCCGCGCTCCTGCTCTTGCTCCATCCAGTCCATGGTGGCCGCGCCGTCGTGCACTTCACCAATCTTGTGGTTCACGCCGGTGTAAAAAAGGATCCGCTCGGTGGTGGTCGTCTTGCCGGCATCAATGTGCGCGGAAATGYCGATGTTGCGGTATTGTGAAATGGGGGTAGCGCGGGACATAAATTACTTTCAGTTCGGGGTTACGAACAAAGACTCGTTGAAAGACTGCCCGGCACCCGGGCATCTTTCATTTTTTCTACGCGTCTGCCGGCCGGAAGTGATGTTGTGCACGACACCCGGCTGGCAGAAACTGGGGTTGAACCGTCGGCAATCAAGATGACATCACCTTGAAGCCGCCCGGCAACCCGTCAATTCAGCGCAGCAAATACTGCAATCGAAAATTAGAAGCGGAAGTGGCTGAACGCCTTGTTGGCTTCTGCCATGCGGTGAACTTCGTCACGCTTTTTCATGGCACCGCCGCGGCCTTCGGTTGCTTCCATCAGCTCATTGGCCAGGCGCAGGGACATGGACTTCTCGCCACGCTTCTTGGCGGCTTCCTTCAACCAGCGCATGGCGAGAGCCATACGGCGGACGGGACGCACTTCAACCGGCACCTGGTAGTTGGCGCCGCCGACGCGGCGGGACTTCACTTCAACCATGGGCTTGATGTTGCCGATGGCCATGTGGAAGGCCTCGAGCGGATCTTTGCCGGGGTTCTTTTTCTCGATAAAGTCGAGCGCGCCATAAATGATGCGCTCTGCGACGGCCTTTTTGCCGCCTTGCATGATCACGTTCATGAACTTGGCGAGATCAACATCACCAAATTTCGGATCAGGAAGAATTTCACGTTTAGGGACTTCGCGACGACGTGGCATTTTTTCACCTCTTTGCTTCAGTTGGCATTGCCTTTGGCAACACCGCGAGAGTTATCAAAACCCTCACTTACTCGACCGGCACAACTATTTGCGCTTGGGTCACTTCGTTTCAAACACCTGCCAGGGCGAGTGAAACACCTGCTTTTGAAGAACTATCACAGACTTCCGTGACAACTTCTTCTGGCGCGAGCTCTCAGTGAAGAGAAAACCCCGAGCCGGTTTGGCTTATTTGGCCTTTGGCTTCTTCGCACCGTACTTGGAGCGCGACTGCTTGCGGTCTTTCACGCCTTGCAAATCGAGCGAACCACGGACGATGTGGTAACGCACACCGGGCAAGTCCTTGACACGACCGCCACGAACCAGCACCACGCTGTGTTCCTGCAGGTTGTGGCCTTCGCCGCCGATGTAGGAAATGATTTCAAAACCGTTGGTCAGGCGCACTTTGGCGACCTTACGCAGAGCGGAATTGGGCTTTTTAGGCGTCGTGGTGTACACACGGGTGCACACACCGCGGCGCTGCGGAGAATTCTCCATCGCAGGGCTCTTGGACTTGATCTTTTCGACCTCGCGCCCCTGACGGACTAACTGATTAATGGTTGGCATTGAAAACGTCCCTAAACGTCTGAAAACTGATTTACCGTGTTGATACGGCCACAAATATTTCCCGCCATGAAAGCGGAAAAGCCTTCTAGTATAAACCGGTTAGGGAAAACGCTCAAGCAAAAGGCGACGAGTGCCAAGCCTGTCCGTAGACAGAGCCTCGCAAACCCAACGCTTTTCCCGGGTTTTGCAGCCCTTACGAGCTCAGCCCCAATGAATGTTAGCGCACACTCCGGTTAAATCGCCGCAGAAGCTATTTAATCCAGAGCCGGATGGCATCCCAGGCGCGGCCCAGAATGCCGGCCTCTTCCACCGTTTCCAGAGCGACCAGCGGCACTTCGGCCACCGGCGCCGGGTTGTCGCCCAGCATCACCTTGAGCGTGCCGAGCGCCTGCCCTTTGGTGAATGGAGCGACCAGCGGGTCGGGTCGGGCCACCTGGGTTTTGACCTTGGGCGCGCTACCGGCCGCGACGGCCACCACGATGGCCTGGGGGCGGCCCAGCTTCACGGTGGACGACTTGCCCTTCCAGACGGACGGCGTAACTACGGCCTGACCGGCGTCAAACAGCTTCACGGCTTCATAGGCGGTATAGCCCCAGTTCAGCAGTTTCTGCGATTCGTTGGCGCGCGCGCTGTCGCTGGACGTGCCCAGCACGATGGCCAGCAGGCGCCGGCCGCCCGGCGCGCCGGCCGCGCCCAGGTTGGGAAAGTCGCGCTTGGCCGTGGCGATCATGCAGTAGCCGGCGGCGTCGGTATGGCCGGTTTTGAGGCCGTCCACGGTCGGGTCGCGGAACAGCAGGGTATTGCGGTTGGTGTCATTGGCCGCCGGCGTGCCGGGATAGCGGTATTTCTTGATAGCCGAATAGCCGATGTAATCGGGGAAATCCGTCATCAGGCGCGTGGCCAGGATGCTCAAGTCGCGCGCCGTGGTGGTGTGGCCGGGTTCTGTCAGGCCTTCGGGGTTCTTGTAGGAAGTCGATTTCATGCCCAGGGCCTTGGCCTGCTCGTTCATGAGCTGCACGAAATGCTCGGCCGTGCCGCCCACGCCTTCAGCCAGCGCCATGGTGGCGTCATTGCCCGACTGCACCACCATGCCCTTGATGAGGTCCTCGACGGGCACCTGCATTTTCGGGTCGATAAACATGCGCGAGCCCGGCATTTTCCAGGCGCGTTCGCTGACGCCAAAGGTCTGCTTGAGGTTGATCTTCTTGGACTTGAGCGCGTCGAACACCAGGTATTCGGTCATCAGCTTGGTCAGCGAAGCCGGTTCGACCGGGGAGTCGATGTCCTTGGCGGCCAGTATCTGGTTGGCGGTCACATCCAGCAGCAAATAGGAGCGCGCGGCGATTTCCGGCGCTTGCGGCACCTGGGCGTGCGCCAGCGGCAGCACCGCGGAGAAAACCAGGAAAACGGCGGCGGTGAAGGCGCGCAGGCCCTGGATGGGTCGGAGAGCCTTGAGGGAAGCTTGCATTGGAGGTATCGCTGAAAAGTAGGAATTGAACGAAAGGTCTGGCGGCGCGGGTCAGGCTGGGGGCGAAGACAGGTGGCGAACCACGAGATTTTTCAACAGGGGCAATTGTCCATGAAAGAAATGGCCGCCCCCGGGGACAACCGTAACAGGCAGCGCCTGCGGGCGCGCCCAGTCGAGCACGGCGGAGAGCAGAACGGTGTCGTCCTGCTCTCCGTGCACGACCAGGGTCTTGAGGTGCGCAGTCTCGTCAATCGGCGCGGCCGGCGCACGGGTCACGCTGGTACCGACCAGCACCAGCTTTTCGATGTCGCGGCTGGCGGCCAGGCGCTGGAATGCATGCGTGGTGACGAAGGCGCCGAAGGAAAATCCGGCAAGCGCCAGCGGCTGCGCGGCGCTTGCCGGCGCGGCGTGCTCCACCACCGCCAGCAAATCCYCGAGCTCGCCCCGCCCTTCGTCGTGGCTGCCGGCGCTGCCGCCCACGCCGCGAAAGTTAAAGCGCACCGCCGTCCATCCGCAGTGCACAAAGGCTCGCGCCAGCGTCTGCACCACCTTGTTGTCCATGGTGCCGGCAAACAGCGGATGCGGATGTGCGATGACCGCCACGCCGCGCGAAGCGCCGGCGGGAAGGTCCAGTGCGACCTCAAGCGCGCCCACCGGGCCCTCGATGATGGATTTTTGGGTTTGGGAGTTCACGGAAACACTTTCGATCGAGAGGCCTAGCGCCCCAGGTGCGCGGGTGTGAGCAGGCGCTCAACCACCTTGCCGTTCTTGAGATGCGACTCGACGATTTCATCGATGTCGCTGGCGTCCACATAGGTGTACCAGACTGCTTCCGGGTAGACCACGGCCACCGGGCCGGCAGCGCAGCGGTCCAGGCAGCCGGCCTTGTTGACCCGCACCTTGCCCGGCCCGGCGAGCCCGGCGGCCTTGACCTGCGACTTGCAGCGATCAAAGCCTTCCTGCGCGCGGTGGTCGGCGCAGCAGTCTTCACCGTTGGCACGCTGGTTCAGGCAAAAGAAGATATGGCGTTCGTAATAGGAATTTTGTTCAGGCATGCAGTGACTTTAGAGGATGTTGTGTTCGATATGTTCCGCAGGCTCAGGCGGCCTCGACGACGAAGGCCGTCGCCTTCTTAACCAGCGGGAGAAGCAGCAGCAAGGTCGGGAAAGCAATGACCCAGGAGATAGCCCAGGCGCCCAGCCAGGTGCGCAGGACACCGGGCGCGATGCCCACGCCCTTGAGCGTGCTGATGAGGGAGACGATGCAAGTCATGAAAAGCGATAGCAGCAAAGGTGTGACCCAGCGCGCGCTGCGTGCGGGGAGCTTGGCTAAACCGAAAAGGGTGCGCGACGAAGATTTCGAAGAGTTCATAGATGTTTCCATAAGCCGTCCAGTCAAGGCGCCTTTCCCGCAGCCGGAAGGCCGAAGGGAAAACACACGCCCGGCATGGCCGGCGGTGGTAGGCGCGTTGATTGACGTAAACGCTTACGGCAACTCTTGAGGGAGATCGCGCTGCGATAGTAGCAGAAGACGGCGATTGCGGCATCAAGCCCGCGGTTCGCGGCCCGACAGCCGCACCAGCACGTAGAGCAAGGCCGCATACGGCCAGAGCCAGCCCAGCCACTGCACCACCCCGTGAAAACGGATGAAGCGGCCTTGCTCCCAGGTCTGCAGCGTCTGCGCGAAGTAGGGGTCCGCGGGCGCCTGGTTGAGCAGCCCCAGATGGATGGCCAGCGCCAGCAGCGCGAGCGCCGCCGCGGCCCGGCGCGGCACCGCCAGCAGCAGCAGCGCCAACACGGCCGCCAGGCCAATGCCAGCCTGCACCGGGATGTCCAGCCAGGCCCAGGCGTGGTCAGGCCCGTAACTCAGGGCGGCGGACAGCGCCGACGCGCCAATACCCACCGCAATCGCCGCCGCCGAAAACGCCGCCCGTTGCCAGAGCGTGCGGATCACGCAATAGCCAAGCAGGCAGGGAATCAGCGCACCCAGCGCCACGCAGATCAGCTCGGCGATAGGCACCAGGGGCTGCAGCTCCACATCGCGCACCGGCATCCACTGCAGGAAAGGGGTGTCCGTCAGAACATCGGCCAGGGCCGCCTCCAGCCGCTCGAAGACCTGCCCCAGGCCCATGGGCACGGACGCCGGAAACAGCAGGGCCAGCGGCCAGAGCAGCAGCAGCACCAGCGCACCCCGCGCGTCGTGGGCAAACCAGCGCGCCCGAAAGCGGCCCCAGCGGTCCACCACGCCGGCTTTCTCCAGGGTCCAGGCAAAACACGCGCCCAGCCAGGCGCCCAGCGTATTGAGCAGCAGGTCGACATTGGAGGGGATACGCGACGGCAGATAGCTTTGCAGCGTCTCCATCGCCAGCGACAGCAGGCCGCAGGCCAGCACCGCCACCGTCACCGCCCAGGACACGCGCCGGCTGCGCAAGGCCGACAGCGCCAGTAAAAAACCCAGCGGCGCGTAACCCAGCAGGTTGGCGCCCACGTCAAAACCCGTCCAGTACTGCGGCAGCGGCGCCGTCAGGAAGCGAAAGGGAGAAATGCCCTGGTCGCGCCAGTCCGCGAAGGGATAAAGGCTGGCGTAAACAATCAGGCAGATGGCGGCCAATGCGAGCGGCCAAGCAGCCGTTCTGTGCACACCCCCTGGATGTGGCGCACCCCCGTCGTTCTCACTTCGCTGCGCTTCGTGTAGTTCCTTCCCCCCTTGCAGGGGGCGACGCAAGGCGCCCGGCGAAGCCGGTTCGCCCGCGTCTGCTGGGTTGGGGGGGGCCTTCTTCACTGTGATGCCCGGTTGGTGATCCTAAAAGGGCTTCACAACGACCAGGATGACTGCCGCTAATAACAACAGCACC
Organism: Polaromonas sp. P1_G1; assembly: GCF_056405595.1. Classification (NCBI taxonomy): domain Bacteria; kingdom Pseudomonadati; phylum Pseudomonadota; class Betaproteobacteria; order Burkholderiales; family Comamonadaceae; genus Polaromonas; species Polaromonas sp. P1_G1. The sequence continues at coordinate 80,123 of NZ_JBFUBU010000016.1, read as the reverse complement.
GGCACTTCATTGAACCAGCGAAACCACTTGTGGCTGCGCGTATTGCGGTTGGCGACGAACTTTGCCAGCAGGCGGCCGCAGGCGTGGTGGTAGCCGATCACCAGCGCCACCACAGCCAGCTTGGCATGCATCCAGCCGTTGCCCGGTCCGCGGCCTATGCCGTAACCCAGGTACAGCCACAGGCCAAAAACCAGCGCCGGCACGGCCAGGATGGTCGTGAATCGCATCAGCTTGCGCGCCATCAGGACCAGCCGCTCACGCTCCGCCACACTTTCCGGTGGCACCATCGCTAGGTTCACAAAAATGCGCGGCAAATAAAACAGCCCGGCAAACCAGCTGGCGATAAAAACGATATGGAGTGATTTGACCCAGAGCATGAAGCTAGTTTAGTCCGCATACCCGTCAGCACCCGGTCTCGCTGCAGGATTGGCGAAGGACGCTACGGCGCGTTCAGAAATCCGTTTACCGGGATGAAGCGCAAGGCGCCCGGAGCACAGCAACCGGAATGGACTCAAGTCCATGAGGATTGCGAGCACCGCGGCAACGCAGCGATTCGCCCGGCAAACGGATTTATGAATGCGCCGGGCAAAAAAATGCCCGGGGCACTGGGCCACCGGGCTGGCAAGCCTTTTTGCTGTCACACGCAAAGGCCCCGCTCAGGGAGGAAAAGCGGGATGTAGCTGCCAAATTGGTAACCACACGTATTAATTCTAACCACCGCCGTCGGCCCTTGGCAATGATTTAATAAGTAACCTAAGAAACTTTCATGTAAAGCTGGACAAGCGCAACCCAGGCAGGACCGCGCGCCAGGTGCTTCATGGCGTTCGTAAAAGCCCTTCCCGGTTTCAGCGGGCCGCGTTTAAACAGTGAACAGCTTGCTAAAGCTTTGGCACAATTTGCCCATGACTTTCCACGCCTCCAACTTCGCCCCCTTTCCGGCGGGCCGCCCCCGTCGCCTGCGCCGCGATGCCTTTACCCGCAATCTGGTGCGCGAGCACACACTTACCTCAAGCGACCTGATTTATCCGGTATTTGTGGTGGACGGCAAACAGCAGCGCCAGCCGGTGGCCTCCATGCCCGGGGTTGAACGCTTGAGCCTGGACTTGTTGCTGCCGATGGCCGAAGAGTGCGTGAAGCTGGGCATCCCGGTGATGGCGCTGTTCCCGGTGGTAGACGCCTCGCTCAAGACCTACGACGGCAAGGAGGCCACCAACCCAGACGGCTTGATTCCGCGCGTGGTGCGCGAACTCAAGAAGAATTTCCCCGGCCTGGGCGTGATGACCGATGTCGCACTGGACCCTTTCACCACGCACGGCCAGGACGGCCTGCCTGACGAAAATGGTTACATCCTGAATGAAGAGACAGTGGCGATGCTGGTCAGGCAGGCGATGTGCCAGGCCGAGGCCGGCGTCGACATGGTCGCGCCCAGCGACATGATGGACGGCCGCATCGGCGCCATCCGCCAGGCGCTGGAAGCAAAAAAGCTGATCCACACCCGCATCATGGCCTACAGCGCCAAATACGCGAGCGCCTTCTACGGTCCCTTTCGCGATGCGGTCGGCTCGGCCGGCAACCTCGGCAAGGCCGACAAAAAGGTCTACCAGATGGACCCGGGCAACAGCGACGAAGCCTTGCGCGAGGTGGCCATGGACATCGCCGAAGGCGCCGACATGGTGATGGTCAAGCCCGGCATGCCCTACCTGGACATCGTGCGCCGCGTGAAGGACGAGTTCAAGGTGCCCACCTTCGCCTACCAGGTCAGCGGCGAATACGCCATGATGAAAGCCGCCGCGCAGAACGGCTGGCTGGACCACGATGCCGTCATGATGGAAAGTCTGCTGGCCTTCAAGCGCGCCGGCGCCGACGGTGTGCTGACTTATTTCGCCATCGACGCCGCCCGCAAGCTGCAGCAAGGCTGAGCGGTGCGCGTTTTCACCATCAGCGCCGGCGGCAGCCCTGGGGTCACCGAGACAGACGCCCTGCCGACCCAACTGCCCGCCCAGGGCTTTGTCTGGGTCGCCTGCGCCCGCCGCGAGTTCGAGGTGCTGCAGGCCCAGATCCAGGCCAGCCTGCAACTGCTGTGCGGCACCCAGCTGGTGGACCTGCATGTCTCCGACCTGCTGAACAACCAATTGCCCTCGCACTACGACTACACCTCGCAGTACGACATCCTGGTGTTCCGCCGCCTGGCGGCCGGCCAGACCGAGACCGATCCCGGTCGGCCCGGCGAACCGCTGCAGGAGCGCATGAAACGCGGCGGGCCGCCGGTGCTCAAGCGCATAGACACCAGCCCCGTCGGCTTCGCTGTGTTCGACAAGTTGCTGCTGACGGTGCATCCCGCCGATTGCGTGGTACGCGATGCCTACGCGTCACGGCTGCTGAACGCCACCACGGCCGAGTCGCGCTCCAGCGGCGTCAAGCTGCCCGCCAGCCCCGCCGACATGATGCTGCGCATCGTCAACCAGATCGTGGACGGCTACCTGGAACTCAGGCGCGAACTCACACGCCAGCTCGACCACTGGCAGTCCGAACTGCTCCGGCCCGGCACGCGCTTTACCAACTGGAGCTCGGTGCTCGACGCGCGGCTGGCCATGCACCAACTGGACGAAATCTGCGAGGACCAGCGTTCGGCCGTGCAGGACTGGATCGACTCCGTGGAAACCTGGCCCGAGGGTGTGACGCCCGCCGCGGTGCGCGAACGCGAACTGTTGAAAGTGCGCTCGCGCGACGTTCTGGAGCACATCGAGCGCGTGGTCCACCATGTGCGCCGCATGGAGCAAAGCGCCGAGACCGCCGTGCAGATGCATTTTTCGGCGCAAAGCAATCGCACCAACGACATCATGCGCACGCTCACGGCGCTGACCGCCATCTTCCTGCCGCTGAACCTGATCACCGGTTTCTTCGGCATGAATTTCGAGTTCATGCCATTTCTCCACACCAGCAAGGGTTTCTGGTGGACCTTCGGCTTCATGGTCCTGATCGTCGCCGTGGTCGGGACAGTGTTCTGGCGCAAGCAATACATAGCCCGCACCCGCGGATAGGCGCGCCGCAATCCCCAGTCCATTCGCAGGAGACACCGCCATGCCCGCTGCCTTCACCCGCCTCTTCTTCGCTGGCGCTTCCCTGCCGCGAGCGGCCTGGCCGGTCGTGCTGGCGGTCTCGGCGCTGCTGGCCGGCTGCGAAAGCCTGAGCCCCGCCGAATGCGCCACCGCCGACTGGCGCCAGCTCGGCGTGCAGGACGRCAGCCGCGGCCGCACCGACCGCGCCGCCGACTACTACGAGTCCTGCAGCAAGGCCGGCGTGCCCGTGAATGTGGCCGTTTACCGCGCGGGCCGCACGCAGGGCCTGCAAAGCTACTGCCAGCCGGCCAATGCCCTCAACGAAGGCCTGGCCGGCAACAGTTACGAGGGTGTGTGCCCCGCGCCCATGGACCAGAACTTCCGCAACATCCACGGCATCGCCTGGCGCGACCAGGAGGCTCGCAAAAACCTGGCGCGGCTGCAGCGCGAACAGGACCAGATGGAGGCGGAGCTGCGTGACAGCAAAACCGCCGATGACCGCAAGCGCACGCTGCGCGAGCAGCTTTCGCGCTCGGACCGCCGCATTGAAGAAGCCCGCTACGCGGTGCGCGACGCCGGCTACCAGCTCGACCGCCTGCGCAGCGACATGCGCCAGCGCGGCCAGTACTGACACAAGAGTCCCCCATGCAGCCCGGCACCCGGCCCAGCGCAATCGCAGGCGTGCGGGTAGGCTGCGCAGGCTGGAGCCTGCCGCGCGAAACCTGGCCGGAATTTCCAGAGGGCGGCAGCCATCTGCAGCGCTATGCCGCGCGCTTTAACGCGGTGGAGATCAACTCCTCCTTTTACCGCCCGCACCAGCCGGCCACCTACGCACGCTGGGCCGGCAGCGTTCCCGAGGATTTCCGCTTTTCCGTCAAGCTGCCCAAGACCCTCACCCATGAAAAACGCCTGCGCGGCGGCGAAAGCCTGCTGGACGCCTTCCTTGAGCAGGTCAATTGCCTTGGCGAAAAGCTCGGCTGCCTGCTGGTGCAACTACCGCCCAGCCTGGCTTTCGACGCGGCCTCGGCCGGCGATTTTCTGGCCGGGCTGCGTCGGCGCCACGCCGGCGACGTCGCGCTGGAGCCACGCCACGCGAGCTGGTTCACGGCGCCGGCCGACAACCTGCTGAAAGAACTGAAGATCGGCCGCGTGCTGGCCGACCCGGTGCTGTTCGACGCGGGCCGCGCGCCCGGCGGCGACCCGGCCCTGGTCTATGTGCGCTTGCACGGCTCACCGCGCATGTATTACTCGGCCTATGCGCCGGACGTGCTCGATGCGCTGCTTGTCCGGCTCAAACGCGCGGCGGCGTCTGACGCCTCGGTCTGGTGCGTCTTCGACAATACAGCCAGCGGCGCCGCAGTGCCTGACGCCCTGTACCTCGCGCGAGGGCTGGCACAGCGCTGATCCCCCGCCCGCGCCGCCCTGCGAAAGGAGGACACATGAAAAACCGCTTCAGCGGGAAGACCCCGCCCAAGGTCTGCGCGGACGACCTCACCCGTGAAAACGTTCAGTCCATGCGGCGCGTGGAAGAAATGGCGATGGCCAACCGCAGCCGCGCCGACCGCATGGCCGCCTTTATCGCCGGCTTCTGCGGCTCCATGCCTTTTGTCTGGCTGCATGTGGCCGCCTTCACATGCTGGATTGCCTTCAACACCTGGCCGGGGTTGGCGCATTGGGACCCCTACCCCTTCACCTTCCTCACGCTGGTGGTGTCGCTCGAAGCGATTTTCCTGTCGTCCTTCATCCTGATCAGCCAGAACTACGAACTGCGCGTTAGCGACAGGCGCAACCAACTCGACCTGCAGATCAACCTGCTGACGGAGCAGGAAAACACCAAGATGATCCAGATGCTGGAACGCATCGCCAAAAAAGTGGGCGCCGACACCCCCGACCCGGACGTTCGCATCCTCAAGGAAGACACCGACCCGGAAAAGCTGGTGGCCCAGATCGAGCAGGCACAGAACGAGAACCCGCCGAAGTAGACTCCCCACTCCCAAGAGCCGCTTACAAAATCCAGCGAAGCGGTCCTGGCTAGGCGCGTCGCCGCAGACAGTACACCAGTACGGCAAGGCGGCGCAACAACGCCAGGAGGGTTTTGTGAGTGGCTCCGCCTCAGACCCAGGGCTGGGCCAGCCCTTCGGCCTCAAAAGCCTTGATCACCGCGGGGCGTGCCAGCGCACGCTTCAAGTAAGTGCCGAGATATGCGCGGTCACGCGCCGGCTTGGAGGCGAAGTTGCGCGTCCAGCGGCACAAGGTCAGCGTGTAGATGTCCACCGCAGAATAGTTCGCGCCCAGCAGCCAGGGCTGGTCCTGCGTTTTTTCCAGCCGGGCGAGCTCCGCGTCCAGCTGGTCCAGCATCAGGCCGACCTTGGCCTCGGCATGCGACTTCAGTTCGGCCACGCCCGCGCTGTTGCCCGCATCCATCCATCGGTCGGTGTAGAAATAAATGATCAGGGTGGACTGCACGGTATTGGTCAGCCAGACCAGCCACTTGTAGAAATGCGCGCGCTCCGCTGTGCCCAGCGCCGGGGCCAGGCCGGCCTCGGGGTGCCTGTCGCACAGGTGCATGCAGATCGCGGCGGTTTCGTAGAGCACCAGATCGCCATCGACCAGCGTCGGGATCAGGCCGTTGGGGTTGAGCTTGCGGTAGGCCTCCGAGCGGTGCGCGCCCGTGCTGGTGTCGACCAGGATTTTTTCAAACGGAACACCCAGCTCCTGGAGCAGGATGTGGGGGGCCATGGCGGCAGAGCTTGGAGAAAAATGGAGTTGATACATCAAGCTATTGTGCCGTGACACCAAAGATACCGGCCGCATTGCCCCAGGCTATTTTTCGCGCCACATCAGCGGGCAAATCGCCCAGCCAGGCCCGGTAGCCCTTCATGAGTTCGTCGTAATACAGCCACCGCTGGTTGACCCAGGTGTCGGAGCCGACCATGAAACGGCCCGGATACTTGAGCAGCAGCGCGCGCCATTCGGGACACAGCTTTCCAGCGTCACAGGTCAGGCCCGGACGGTAAGACAGCTCGCCCATAAGCTGCGGGTATTTGCCCAGCAGCGCATCAACCCGCGCCACCGGCGCGCCGCCTATGCCGGTGTGCGCCCACACCAGCCGCGCATCGGGCGCGTGGGCCATCAACAGGTCGATGGCCGTGTCGTCCACATGCGCCAGCACCGCGAGTTTGTTCTTCGCGGCAAACTGCATCAGCTTGCGTGCCACCGGGCCGTTGGCGTTGGCGCTGTCGTAGAGGTGGAATTCGCCTATGCCTTTGTACGGCCCGGCCTGGTCGCCGGCCACGCCGCGCGCGAACTCGGCCTGCACCATTTCGTAGATGGACTCATCGCGAAACCAGTTGTCGTAGTCGGCGCGGTTGCGGTACAGCCGGATGAAAGGCACAACGGTGACGCCGGCCTTGCGCGTCTCGGGCATGGCGGCCAGCGACTTGGTGCCGTCGTTGGGCCGCGAATTGGCGACGATGGCCTTGACACCGTTGCGCTGCATGCGCGCCAGCACGTCGGCCGGCGAATGTGGACCACTGTTGCCGTTCCACGCCTCCTCGTTGTAATGCAGGTGCGTGTCAAACAGCGGCCCGGCATAGTCGGCCGCGAAGCCCGGCATGGCGCATGCCGCCAGGACGAGGGCTGCTGCAAACGCGCCACGCATATTCAGGCCAGCTTCGCGGCGAAGAAGGCCAGCGAACGCTCACGCGCCAGCTTGGCCGCCGCCTCGTTGTAGGAGCCGCGCTGGTCGCAGTTAAAGCCGTGGTTGGCCGGGTAGACATGCACCTCGACCTCGGGATGCGCCTTGGTGAAAGCCTCAATGCCTTCCATGGGAATCCAGTGATCCTGGTCGCCGAAGTGGGCCATGACGGGGCACTTGGGCTGGCGCTCGATCTCTTCCTCGGCCGTGATGCCGCCGCCGTAATAGGGGATCGCCGCCGAGAGCCCGTCCAGCAGGCAGGCCGCGCGCCAGGTCAGCAGGCCGCCCCAGCAAAAGCCGATGATGCCGACCTTGCCGCCGCCGGCCTTGGCCGCATGGTCGATCGCCGCCTGCAGGTCTTGCAACACGCCGGCGCCGGGCAAGGCGCTGACGGCGGTTTTGAGCTCGAAACCGGCTTTCATGTCTTCTTCGCTGTAGCCCATGTCGACGCCGGGCTTGACGCGCTCAAAGGTGGCGGGCGCAACCGCCAGGTAGCCCTGTTCCGCGAAACGGTCGGTGACGGCGCGGATGTGCGAATTGACGCCGAAGATTTCCTGCACCACCACAACACCGCCGCGCGGCTTGCCTTCGGGTTTGGCGACATAGGCCGGCACGGAAAAACCGTCGGCCGCGGTGAGTTGGATGAATTGGCCCATGGTGTGATGCTCCTTCAAGAATGGATGTGCGATGGATGACTGAATCAACCGGCGAACCGCTACGCGCCCGCCATCAGTTTGCGCTCGACGAAATCAAGCCGGTCCTGGCCCCAGAACAGTTCGCCGTTCACGACATAGCTGGGCGCGCCGAACACGCCGGCGTCAATCGCCTGCTGGGTGTTGGCCTCATAGCGCTCCTGTACCGCCTGGCTGAAGGACTGCTCCAGCCGCTCGGCGGGCATGCCGCATTCGGCGAGCAGCTCGGCCAGCACCTTTTCGTCGGCGATGTGGCGTTCACGCACCCATACGGCGCTGAAGATCGCGCCGCCGATTTTCATCGCGGCCTCGCTGCCGTCATGCATGTCCACCGCGATGATGAGGCGTGAGGCATCGTCGCCGGAGACCGGGAAGTACTTGGGCTTGAGGTTCAGCGGCGCATGCAGGTAGTCCGAATAGCGCTGCAGCTCCAGCAGCCGGTAGGCCTGGCGCTGCGGCGCGCGCTGGCCCAGCGGCAACCCGCCGGAGATCGGGAACACCTTGCCGCCCAGGTCTATGGGCAACACCCGCACGGTGGCGCCCGCCGCGCGGGCAATTTGCGCAAAGCGCTCGTGGCCCAGGTAGGTCCAGGGGCTTTGCGGGGTGAAATAGTAATCAATGGTGGTGCTCAAGTTTGTCTCCGTCAGGGTCTCTGGATGGGGCTACGCGCCGCCGGGCGGCCGGGCGTTGCACAAGGTACGGCTTAGGGTACATTGATCCGCCAAGCCCCTGTTTTTAACCGGGATTGCCATTTTTTGCTGGAGGTGTGGTTTGTCAAAAGTTGTTCTGATCACGGGCGGTTCGCGCGGCATAGGCGCGGCGTCGGCCCTGCTGGCGGCGCGCCAGGGCTGGGCGGTGGCTGTCAACTACGCCAGCAATTCGCTGGCGGCCGATGAAGTGGTGCGGCAGATCCGCCAGGCCGGCGGCCAGGCCATCACGGTCCAGGCCGACGTGGCCGATGAGGCGCAGGTGCTGGCGATGTTCGAGAAAGTGGATGCCAAGCTCGGCCGGCTGGACGGCCTGGTCAACAACGCCGGCGTGGTGGACCGCACCACTCGCGTCGACGCCATGACCCTGGCGCGGCTGCGGCGTATGTTCGAGATCAATGTGTTCGGCTCCTTCCTCTGCGCGCGCGAAGCCGTCAAGCGCATGAGCACCCGCCACGGCGGCGCGGGCGGCTCCATCGTCAACGTCTCCAGCGCGGCGGCGCGGCTGGGCGCCCCGGGCCAGTATGTGGACTACGCGTCCGCCAAGGGCGCCATCGACACCTTCACCGTCGGGCTGGCCAAGGAAGTCGCCACCGAGGGCATACGCGTGAACGCCGTGCGCCCCGGCATCATTGACACCGACATCCACGCCTCGGGCGGCCTGCCCGACCGCGCCCGCGACCTGGCGCCCCAGGTGCCCATGCAGCGTCCAGGTACCGCCAACGAGGTCGCCGCCTCGATTGTCTGGTTGCTGGGGGACAATGCGGGCTACACAACCGGCGCATTGCTGGATGTAGCAGGAGGCCGCTAGATGGATTTCAAACCGCTTGTCACGCTGCTGGCCATCGTCAACCCGCTGGCCATCGTGCCCTTCTTCATCCACTACACGCAGGATTTTTCCGACGAGCAGCGCCGCCGAACCGTGCTGGTGGCCTCTTTCACGGCCTTTGTCGTGATTGCGATCAGCGCGCTGCTGGGGCTGCAGATCCTCGACTTCTTCAGTATTTCGCTGGCCAGCTTCCAGGTGGGCGGCGGCATGCTGCTGCTGATCAGCTCCATGAACATGCTGAACGCCCAGCCGGCCGAAGCCAAGCCCCAGACCAACGAAATGGAAGACGGCGCGGCCAAGGCGGCGCGCGGCGCCAGCATCGCCGTGGTGCCGCTGACCATCCCGCTGCTGACCGGTCCAGCCACCATGTCCACGGTCGTGATCTATGCCGAAAAAGCCAAGACCGCCCTGCAGCTGTCCATGCTGGTCGGCTACGGCATCGTGATCGCCCTGGCCACCGCGATCTGCTTTTCGCTGGCAGAGCCGATTGCCCGCGTGCTGGGCAAAACCGGCATCAACGTGATGACGCGGCTGATGGGCCTGATCCTGGCCGCGCTGTCCGTCGAGGTGATGGCCGACGGCCTGGGTAAGCTGTTCCCTATTCTCAGGTCCTGAACACAGATGGCCGGTGCGCGCATCCTGCTGGTGGAAGACGACCCGGCGATTGCCCGCTCCATCATCTACACGCTGGAGCGCGACGGCCTCAGCGTCACCCATAGCCTGCTGCTCAGCGATGCCCGCGCCCAGATCAGCCGGCAGCCGCCCGACGCCGTGATCCTCGACGTGGGCCTGCCCGACGGCAGCGGCCTGGACTTGTGCCGCGAGCTGCGCGCCGCCGGCAGCCTGCCGGTGCTGATTCTGAGCGCACAGGGCGAGGAGATTGACCGCGTGCTGGGGCTGGAGCTGGGCGCCGACGACTACGTGAGCAAGCCCTTCAGCCCGCGCGAACTGCTGGCGCGCGTGCGCAGCCTGCTGCGGCGCGCGCGCATGCCGGCCCCCGCGCCAGCGCTTGCGGGCAACCCTTTCGAGATCGACCCCGCGGGCCAGCGCGTGAGCCTGCACGGCCGCCCGCTTAACCTGACGCGCCGCGAGTTCGGCCTGCTGGCCGACCTGCTGCGGCATCGCGACCGCATCCGCTCGCGCGACGACTTGCTGGGCGCGGTCTGGGGAACGGACTCGGACAGCACGGACCGCACGGTGGACACCCACATCAAGACCTTGCGCGCCAAACTGCAGGAAATAGCGCCAGAGCACGACTACATCGTGACTCACCGGGGTATGGGCTACTGCCTCGATCTAAACCGCGTCAAAGGCGGCTGACATGCGCCTGGGCATACGCCTGCTGTTCGGATTTTTCCTGGTCACCGGGCTGGCGGCGGTTTTCACGCTGCGCGTCTTTGTGGCTGAAGTGAAACCCAGCGTCCGCGAAGTCATGGAAGACATGATGGTGGACACCGCCAACATCCTGGCCGAGCTGGCCGGCGACGACCTGGCGGCCGGCGCCATTGCCGAAGGCCGCTTTGCCGGTCATGTGCGCAACTACGCCAGGCGGCCGATCGACGCGCAGATCTGGGGCCTGGCCAAGCAGTCGCTGGACTTCCGCGTCTACATCACCGACGCGGGCGGCAAGGTGGTGTTCGACTCGGAGAACGTGGCGACCGGCCAGGACTATTCACGCTGGCGCGACGTGGCCCTGACCCTGCGCGGCGAATACGGCGCGCGCGCCACCCGCGAGGTGCAGCAGGACGACCGCACCTCGGTGATGTACGTGGCCGCGCCGGTGCAGCGGGACGGAAAGATCATCGGCGTGCTGACCGTCGCCAAGCCGATGTCCACCATCCAGGCCTTCATCGACCGGGCTGAGCGGAAAATCCTACTAAGCGGCGCGCTGTTGCTGGTGCTGTCGCTGGCCATCGGTGTGGCCGTGACGCTGTGGGTGGTGTGGAGCATTCGCAAGCTGCGCCGCTATGCCAACGCCGTCGGCCAGGGCGGCAAACCCGCGGTTCCGCAGATATCGGGCGAGCTTGGCGAGCTGGCCATGGCAGTCGATGCCATGCGCCTGAAGCTCGAGGGCCACGAGTACATAGAAGATTACGTGCGCGCGCTGACGCACGAGCTCAAGAGCCCGATCGCCGCGATTCGCGGCGCGGGCGAGCTGCTGCAGGACGAGCTTCCCGAAGACGCGCGCCGCGAGTTTTCGGGGCAGGTACTGGCCCAGTCCGCCCGCATGCAGGCGCTGGTGGACCGCATGCTCGAGCTGACGAAGCTGGAGCAGCGCCATGCACAGGTAGAGCGCGAGCGCCTTTTGTGGGCCGGCGTCCTCCACCCCTTTGAGGCGGCGGCCGGCGGCCGGGCCCAGCATGTCGTCAAAATCGTAATCAGCCCGGAACATGCCGGCGTGCATGCGGAGCCCGGCCTGCTGGGCCTGGCGCTGAGCAACCTGCTCGAAAACGCGCGCTCGTTCGCGCCCCAGGGCTCGACCATCACGCTGGAGGCCGGGCCGGACCGCATCGCCGTGCAGGACAACGGTCCCGGCGTGGCCGACTACGCCCTGCCCCGGCTGGGCGAACGCTTCTTCTCGACGGTACGCCCCGACGGCCACACCAAGGGTTCGGGCCTGGGGCTGGCCATCGTGCGGCAGATCATGCAGCTGCATGGCGGCCGCATGGTAGTGAGCAACACCCGGCCCGGCCTGCGGGTCGAGCTGTACTTCTAGCCTGGCCGCGCCCATCACACTGCCGCCTTCGCAGGCTCAGGTTTGGCCGGGTCGGCCTGCTTGAAGCGCGCGTACCAGTCGACACGGCGCGTCAGCATCATGATGGCGGCGAGCACGGCGAACAGGGCCACGGCGCCGAGCAGCAAAGCGGTTTGCTCCATCCGTAACAACACAAACAGCATGCCGTACAGGGTGGCGATGCCCAGGCCGAAGGGCAAGCCGCGCGACCAGCGCCCCAGCATGTGGCTGGCGTAAAAGGTGAGCAGCAGCACGCAGGCCGTCGAAGCAATGGCGTAGGCGGTTTCAAAAGGCATGTGCTCCGAGAGGCTCACCAGCAGCAGGAAAAACATGCTCATCGCGGCGCCGACCAGCAGGTACTGGATGGGATGCACGCGCAGCGATTTCATGAACTCGAACAGCCCCACCGCTAAAAAGGTGAGGCCGATGAACAACAGGCCGTACTTGGTGGCCCGGTCACTGAGCGCATAGGTGTTGGAAGGGTCGACAAAGGTCACGTTGAAAGCCTCGACGCAGCCGTTGGTGGCCGAGCCGTCGCTGTAAGACGGGCAAACGGCCTTGCGCTTGCCCGCATCCACCTGCGTCACGTCCTGCTGCGCGGTGCTGGCCAGGGAGCTGACGCGCCAACTGGCCTCAAAGCCGTCGTCCGTGACTTTGCGGTCCACCGGCAAAAACTGCCCGCCGAAACTCGGGTGCGGCCAGTTGGAAGTGAGTTGCACCCGGGTGTCGCCACCCAGCGGCACGACTGAGATGCTTTCGGTGCCCACCAGCTCCAGCGTCAGTTGTGCCTGCAGCGGCGCCGCGCCCACCATGGTGATGGGCAACGGCGCGTGCACGCCGCGCGGGTAGCTGCCGTAAAAAGTACCCGGTTTGAGCGCCAACACCTGCTCGCCGATTTTCACGCTGGCATGCCGGATGCCGCGCGAGTCGGACACAGCCATCATCAGCAGCGGCTGGCCGCAATTCATGCGTGAGCCGGCATGCTCGGCCACGGGCTTGAGCGCTTCGGTGTCGGCCCATTCGGCCACGATGTCGGCTTTGAGGTTAAACACCTGCGTCGCATGCAGGCCGCGGGCGCGCGCCTCGAGCTTGCTGYCGCCCTTGAGCGTGAGGGAGGCCGGTGCAGCCACCAGCAGGAATTCACGGCGCTCGGTCTGCACCTTCTTGCCCTCATACTTGACGTCCCATTCCTCGGTACAAGCCCGATGGATCAGCGGGCCCGTCAAAGTCTGCGGGCCGGCCAGGCTCTGAGCCACGCTCTGGATGGCGATCTGCCGGTAGGTCTGGCGGTCGTGCACCACGCCGCTGATCTGGAACAAGGCGAGGACCAGCAAGACCAGCACCAGGGCCAGCGCGAGGAGTTTTTGTTTCATGGCTTCCTTTCGTTTGAACAACGAAGGGAAGTGTGCAAAGCGTGTGTGAGGTCAGGATGAGCTACAAGGCGCTTGTGTGAACTGTGTGTGAAGTGGGATATTTACCAACGGGCAGCCGCGGAACCGGCTTTGCCGGGCCGCAGGCGCCGCCCCCTGGAAGGGGGGTACGGGCTACACGAAGTGAGCCTGGGCGGGGGTCAGCGCCTTAATAGTTTCACCAGCTGGTTGCTGGTGTTGCGCAGGCGCTGCGCCATCATCTGCGTGATCTTGACCAACAGCTTGGCGCCCACGCCGGGATGGTCGCGGATCAGCAGGGCGATTTCGTGGCGGCCCCAGACGCCGGCCTCGACCGCCTCGATGGCGGTGCAGGTGGCGTAGCGCGGCTCGCTGTCGAGCATGGACATATCGCCGATCGCCGCCCCGCCCCGCACCACCGCCACGCGCGACACCGCCGCTTCGCCACCGCCACCGCCACCGCCACCGCCACCGCCACCGCCATCGGCCTCGGCCTGGGCTGCATCGGCCGCAGACTCCAGGCGCTTGGTGACGTCGACCGTGCCCTTGAGGATCAGCATCATCCAGTCGCCGGCCTCACCCTCGCGGATCATCACCTGGCCCGGCTCGGCGCGCACCAGCAGCATGGAGGCGCCCAGGATGTCGGCCTCCGCGGGCGTGAAGTCCTGCAGCAGCTGCGAGGTCTGCAGCAGGTCGGGGCCGTAGGCGCTCAGGCGTTCGCAGCAGCCGAAGACGTGCAGCCCGGCGGCGTCCAGCTGTTCTTCCAGCGTTTTCATGGCGCAGGGCGCGTCAGCGCGCGGGGGTTTGTTGCAGCCACTGGTCTATCTCCTCGATGGCCGCGTCGGTGGCGGCCGTCAGGGCCTGGACGCCGCCGGGCGCGTCGCTGCTGGGTGCGGGCCGCTGCACGATGACGTTGCGCTGGCCGACCAGCTTGTCGCCGGCCGGCGTGACTTCCACCAGCGTGGCGCGCAGGCGGATCAGGCCGACGCTGGTATTGGGCGCGGTGAACAGGTGGCTGAATTCCTCGAGGTCCAGGCGCAGCATCAGCGGCAGCACTGCGTTCTGGCTGCGGTTCAGCGCCACGCTGGCCCCGGCGTCGAACACGGCGCGGCGCTGGCCCAGTTGCAGGCGCACGCGCTGGCGCACCAGTTGCGCGGGCGGCATGCTCCAGCGCGCCTGCGAGTAGGGACGTAGCTGCTGCGCGTCGGCATAACCCAGGCGGTACAGCACGGCCATGTTGTCCAGTGCGCCGCCCGGGGTCGAGATGTCGTCCAGGGCCAATGCGGGCAGCGGTGCCTGGCGCGTCGTGGGAGGTGTCGCGAGCGGACCCGGCCCGAAATCGTACATGGTGGCGCGCGTGGGCTTGTCGGGCAGGCCGGAGCAGGCGCCCAGCGCCAGGGCGGCCAGCAACGCACACAGCAGACCGGCGGCCCGCGATGATGGTTTGGAAAAAGCGCTCATCATTTTTTCACTCCAGAAGCGGAAAAGCCGGGTTCGCCCGGCCCGGGCACAGGCGGGCCGTTGCCGAAGATCAGCGACTGCGGGTTGTCGTCGACCGCGCTCACGGTGCGGCGCAGCTGGCGCATGGCGCGCGCGGTTTCGTCGGCGACCTCCCCGAGCTTGGGCAGCGTGCCGGCACTGAAGGTCTCCACGCCGGTGGCCAGGGCGGTTCCGCCTTCGGACAGCTTGTCGAGCGGCCCGCCTTTTTCATTGAGGCGCGTGGCGGTCACACTGATGTCGTCCGCGGCAGTCTTGACGGAGTTCAGCGTGGCCGTGGTGTTGCGGGACAGGGCCGGCAAGGACGCCACCGTCGGCTCCAGGCCTTTGGCGACACGGTCTATGCTGCCGGCGGCATCGCCGAGCTGCTTGACGGCCGCCGTCAGGGCCTGCTGGTTGTCGTCGGACAGCAGCTTGTTCAGCCGAGTGCTGGCTTCCTCGACCTGGTTGAAGATCACTTCGCTTTGTTTGAGCAGCTTGTCCAGGCCGCCGGGTTTGAGCGGGATGCGCGGCGGGTCGTCGTCGTTGACCGCCAGCCGTTCAGCCGACTTGCCGTCGTCGTCGAGCTGGATGAAACCCAGCCCGGTGACGCCCTGCGAGGCCACGGTGGCGAAGGTGGACTTGGTGACGGGCGCGCCGCGGTCTATGGAGACGCGGATCAGCACATTGCCCTTGACCTTGGTATCGAAGCCTATGAGCTCGACCTTGCCCACCGGCACGCCGCGAAAGCGCACCGCCGCCTGCGGCTGCAGGCCGGACACGGTTTCGCCGGTGCTCATGTCGTAGAGGTCGCGCTGGGTGTTGTCGCGCGTGAGCCAGACAGCCAGCAGGGCCAGCAGGGCGGTGACCACCAGTACAAACGCACCGGCGGCCATGGCATGGGCTTTGTTTTCCATAGTGATGCCTTTCTATACCGTAAAAGGGTACTCGCGTAATAGCTCCATTGCGCGCTGTCCCCTTTCACCGAGGAAAAATTCGTGGATGAAGGGGTGCGGGAAAGCCACCACCTCCTTGGGCACGTCGTTGACAATGACCTTCTGCTCGGCCAGCACCGCGATGCGCGTGCTGAGCTCGAACAACGTGTCCAGGTCGTGCGTCACCATCACCACCGTGAGTTCCATGTCACGGTGCAGCGAGCGCAGCAGCGAGACGAAGCTGTCGGAGCTTTCCGGGTCCAGGCCGGCGGTGGGCTCGTCAAGCAGCAGCAGCGGCGGGTCCATGATCAGGGCGCGCGCCAGCGCCACCCGCTTGACCATGCCGCCCGAGAGGTCGCTGGGCAGCTTGTCGGCCGCGTCAGGGCCCAGCCCCACCATCTGCAGCTTGACCATGGCCGCCTCGTAGACCAGCGCGCGCGGCAAAGTCTTGAGTTCGCGCAGCGGAAAGGCGATGTTCTCCAGCACGGTGAAGGCCGAGAACAGCGCCCCCTGCTGAAACAGCATGCCGACGCGGCTGGCCGCGCCCTGCTTGCCGAGCTCGGCCGCCGGCCGGCCCAGCACGGTGATCTCGCCTTGGGTCGGCTTCTCCAGCCCCAGCATCTGGCGCAGCAGCACGGTCTTGCCGGTTCCCGAACCGCCGACCAGGGACAGCACCTCGCCGCGCTGCACGCTGAGGTCCAGGTCCTTGTGCACCACGGCCTTCTTCTCGCCGTTGGGGAACACGGTCCAGAGCTTTTTGATGTCGACGATGGGATCAGTCATGGAAAACCGCCCCAGAAACGATGCGAAGCGAGTCGGCAGAAGGCCAGCATGAGCCGCGGAACTGGCTTTGCCAGGCCGCAGGCGGGCGGCCCCCTCGGGGGGCAGAGAGCCACACGCAGTGGGCGAACGTGGGGGCTCCAGTCATATGCCGACACTTTTAAAGAGAACGGCGAACAGAGCATCGACCAGGATCACGACGGTGATGGAAGTCACCACTGAGGCCGTGGTCCCCTGCCCCAGACTTTCGGTATTGGGCTTGACGCGCAGGCCGTAGTGACAGCCGATCAGCGCGATCAGCACGCCGAACACCACCGACTTGGCCGTGGCCAGCGAAAGGTTGGCCACGTCGACCGCGGCCGGCAGCGAATTGATGAAGTAGGCCGGTGTGACATCCATCGAAATGTCGGCCGCCAGCATGCCGCCCAGCAAGGCGGCGATGGTGGTCCAGACGCTGATCAGCGGCATCACCACCGCCAATGCCAGCGCGCGCGGCATGACCAGGCGAAAGCCGCGCGGGATGCCCATGACGCGCATGGCATCGAGCTCCTCGGTGACGCGCATCACGCCGATCTGCGCGGTGATGGCCGAGCCGCTGCGACCGGCGATCAGGATGGCGGCCAGCACCGGACCGAGTTCGCGGATCAGCGAGATGCCCAGGATGTTGACGATAAAGGCGTCGGCGCCGAACTGGCGCAATTGCTGCGAGATCAGGTAGGCCAGCACCACACCGATCAGGAAGCCCACCAGCGCGGTGATCGGCAGCGCGGTGGCGCCGATATGGAACAAGTGACCCGAGAGGTCGCGCCAGGGGCCTTCATGCGGGCGCCGCACCAGGCGAATGATGTCCAGCAGCAGCTGCCCGATCAGGCGCACCAGGCCCTTGAGGTGATCCAGCAGCCGCAGCACGCGGATGCCCAGCAGGATGAAGGGTTCGCTCCAGTCGGTTTTTCGGGGTTTGGGCGGGTCGGTGCTGAATTTGGCGACCGTCTCCAGCACGGCTCGCTGGTTGGGCTCAACCTGCAGCTGCGCCGGCCAGTTGCGGCCCCAGTGGTTCCAGAGCACCTGCGCGCCCAGGTGGTCGAGTTTGCCGACCTGTTCAAGATTCCAGCCGGACTGAGAAGAGGAGGCGTCACCGAATCCCTGGAGCTGCACGGTCAGCGCTTCCCACACGTGCTCACCGGTGAGGCCGGCGGCCGTCCACGCACCTTGCACGACAAACAGCCGGCCTTGCGGCGTGTCCTGCTGTTCGATGCGGGGCGTAGAGTCTTCCATAAGCATTCAGTCAAGCCAGGCGCGAACCGGCAGTTTGCAATGTACGAAACACAAAGTTGCATGGTAACTGCTGAAAACACCATTGCCGACCGCGCTCCTTGCGCTGTCGCCCTGGTCCTACACCAGACCTGGAGGGCGGCCAGAATCCCACGCCGTGCGGCCTGCAGCGGGTAATCCCCTCCGCGCCGCAGCCCGGCTTTTGCCACAATCGGCCATGCTGCGGCGGTCAGCCCCGCGTTAGGCTGGGCTGGCAGGATGGGGCCACGCAGCGTGTTTCGGCCGCTGCCGCCAACCCGGCTTCCGCGAAAAACACCGCCTAGAACAAAGAGACAAGACACCCATGCAAGACGAAAGCCAGGTTTTTGACTACATCATCATCGGCGCCGGCACGGCGGGCTGCCTGCTGGCCAACCGCCTGAGTGCCGACGCGTCCAAGCGGGTGCTGCTGATCGAGGCAGGCCGCAAGGACGACTACCACTGGATTCACATCCCGGTGGGCTACCTGTACTGCATAGGCAACCCGCGCACCGACTGGCTTTACAACACCGAGCCCGACGCCGGCCTCAACGGCCGGGCGCTGCGCTACCCGCGCGGCAAGACCCTGGGCGGCTGCTCCAGCATCAACGGCATGATCTACATGCGCGGCCAGGCGCGCGACTACGACCAGTGGGCGCAGCTGACCGGAGACATGGCCTGGCGCTGGGAAAACTCCCTGCCGCATTTCAAGCTGCACGAAGACCACCACAAGGGCGCCGACGCGATGCACGGCGCGCGCGGAACGGCGCCCGAGCTGATGCAGGACAAGAGCCAGCCCTACCAGAAGCTGCTGCGCCATCACAACTCCGGCGGCGAGTGGCGCGTGGAAAAGCAGCGCCTGCGCTGGGACATCCTGGACGCATTCGCCGAAGCCGCGCAGCAGGCCGGCATACCGGCCACCAGCGACTTCAACCGCGGCGACAACGAAGGCGTGGGCTACTTTGAAGTCAACCAGAAGAACGGCTGGCGCTGGAACACCGCCAAAGCCTTTTTGCGGCCCGCCTGTTATGCACGCCCCAACTTTGAACTCTGGAACAACGCCCAGGTCTGCAAGCTGGTGGTCACGCCGCAGCCGGACGGCAGCCAGCGCTGCACAGGCGTTGAAGTGTGGGCGGGCGATGAGCGCGTAACCGCGCATTCGACGCGCGACTCCGGCCACATGGGAGAGGTCATCCTGTGCGCGGGCAGCATAGGCTCGCCGCAAATCCTGCAGCTCTCGGGCATAGGCCCGGCCGCCCTGCTGCAGCAGCACGGCATCCCGGTGCTGCAGGACCTGCCCGGCGTGGGCGCCAACCTGCAGGACCACCTGCAGATCCGCTCGGTCTACAAGGTGCAGGGCGACAA
This sequence comes from Polaromonas sp. P1_G1, assembly GCF_056405595.1. NCBI lineage: Bacteria > Pseudomonadati > Pseudomonadota > Betaproteobacteria > Burkholderiales > Comamonadaceae > Polaromonas > Polaromonas sp. P1_G1. Next base: position 61,171 of record NZ_JBFUBU010000016.1, on the reverse strand, counting down.
ACGCTGGGGCCTGTCGCTCAACACCATGGCCAATTCGCTCTGGGGCAAGGCTCGCATCGGGCTGGAGTACGCACTGCGCCAGACCGGGCCCATGAGCATGGCGCCGTCGCAGCTGGGTGCGTTCACGCGCAGCTCACCCGACCAGCCCTATCCCAACATCGAGTACCACGTGCAGCCGCTGTCGCTGGAAGCTTTCGGCGAGCCGCTGCACGGCTTCAACGCCTTCACCGCCAGCGTCTGCAACCTCAACCCGACCAGCCGGGGCACGGTGCACATCAAGAGCGGCCGCTTCGAGGATGCGCCGGCGATTGCGCCCAACTACCTGAGCACGGCGGAAGACCGCAAGGTGGCGGCCGATTCGCTACGCGTGACGCGCAAGATCGTGGGCCAGAGCGCACTGGCCAAATACCAGCCCGAGGAGTACAAACCCGGTGTGCAGTTCCAGACCGACGAGGAACTCACGCGGCTGGCGGGCGACATCGCCACCACCATCTTCCACCCGGTGGGCACGACGAAGATGGGACGCGACGATGACCCGATGGCGGTGGTGGATTCGCACCTCAGGGTGCGCGGCATTCGCGGCCTGCGCGTGGTCGATGCCGGCGTGATGCCGCTGATCACAAGCGGTAACACCAACTCGCCGACGCTGATGATCGCCGAGAAAGCGGCGGCCTGGATCCAGGCCGGAATCTGAGCAAGAGCTGCCGGTGCCCGATGCGGTTCAGCGGTAGATTTTTTGCAGAAGGCGCATCAGCGTCTTCTTTTCCGCCGGGCTCAGGCGCTGGGTCGCCTCTGTTTCAAGGCTGACGGCGGTGCCTTCCGCATCCCGCATCAAGGCCTGGCCCGCATCGGTCAGGTAAAGCCCCACGGCGCGGCCGTCCTGTGGGTGCGGCCTGCGGTGCACCAGCTCGCGCTTTTCCAGCGCGACGATTTTCCCGACGAGGTTGGGCGGCAGGATGCTCAGCGCGCCGCACAGCTGGCGCGAGGTGATGCCGGGGTTGTGCATGATCAGCGACAGGATCGAGAAATCCACATGCCTGAGGTCGTAGACCGCCATGCGCCGGCTGAACAATTCAATGACCTTGAGGGAGGCGCGCGTGGCGTTGTAGCCCATCAAGGTTTCGAGATAGGAGGTATCAACCTCCTCTACCGCGGGAGCGGGTTTGGGCGACGCGGGCATAAGGGATCAGGGCGCTTTCGTTATCTGGCAACGCTGCTGGCACAGGCATGCGGCCAGACTAGGAGCCTGGGCGGCAGAAGGAGCATCGGCTGCAAAGCGAGCGCAGCGGTCCATTTTTCACCGGCTTTTTGCCCCACAGCTACGGCTATGAGTCTGCAAATCCGGCAAAAACTGTCCTCGCTGGGCCCGCTTTTCGCTTTGATGCCTTCTACCGCCCAGGCTCCTAACCCCGATTATGCCAATGCCGCCCGGACCGGCCCGCCAGGGCCGGCCCTCCATCTCTGCATCAGGATTCCGCGGTGAAGCCGACTTTTTTGATCAGCGGGCCCCAGCGATCGAACTCGCGCTTCTGGCTGAACGCCATGTCGTCCGCGGTGCCGCCGTAGGGAATCAGCCCGACTACCGTGAGCGAATCGATGACGGATTTGTCGCGGATGGCGGCATTGATGGCGGCGTTGGCCGCGGCCACCATGTCGGCCGGCGTTTTGGCGGGTGCGTAGAAACCGAACCACTCCTCCACCGTCAGGTCGGCAAAACCTTGCTCGGCGAAGGTCGGCACTTCAGGCACGAAGGGCGAGCGCTGCTTCCCCGAGGTGGCCAGGATGCGCAGCTTGCCGGCCTTGTGGTTGGGGATGAAATCGCCGTGGGGCGTGACCATCGCGGCGAGCTGGCCGCCGACCACGTCGGTCACGCCGGGCACCGAGCCGCGGTAGGGCACATGCTTGAGCTCCACCTGATTGTTCAGGCCCAGCAAGGCGCCGATGAAGTGCGGGGTCGACCCGGCGGCGGGCGAGCCGTAGCTGGCATCCTTTGGATTGGCCCGGGCCCAGCCGAGAAAGTCATGCACGGTCTTGACCGAGGCCGGCACCAGCGGGCCGACGGCCAGCCCGTGGTGGATCATGGAGGCGGTCCCCACCGCGACGAAATCCGAGGGGTCGTAGGACAGCTTTTTGTAGATGTGCGGGTACAGCGACAGGCAGGAGAACGGCGTCATCGCCAGCACAGAGCCGTCCGCCGGCGCCGTCTTGAGCAACTCCAGCGCGATACGCCCGCCGGCGCCGGTCTTGGTTTCGACGATGCCGTTGTTTTTGGAATAGGCGGTGCCGCCGAAACGGTCGCCCACACGGCGCGCGCAGATGTCGCCGGCGCTGCCGGCCGGAAAGCCATAGAGGATCTTGACCTGCTCGAGCGCCCGCGCCAGGGCCGGGAAAGGCGCGAGGGCGGCCGCCGAGAGCGCCGCGGCGGCCTGTACGAAATGACGACGTGTTTGCATGAGATGTCTCCTTGTAGTAGTTAAGTCCACGGGTCGAAAAGCAAAATCCGCGAAAAAGCGCCGGGCAGCCCGGGCGCGTCAGCTGCGCCCGCTCAACTGCATTGGCTGCGGATGTCGGGGGGCACGGCAATGGCCTTCATGCGTTCGGGTTTGTCGGGGTGGCGTATGCAGAAGGCGCGGGTTTCCAGGCCCTCGCAGATCAGGTCCTCACCGCGCCGGATCACGTGTTTCTGCAAAAAGACCTTGTCCCGCCACTCCTGCACGCTGGTGTGGATGCTCAGGGTTTCGCCGTAGGTGGCGGGCAGGCTGAAGCGGGTGTTGATCTCCAGCAGGGGCGTACCGATGATGCCGGTGGTCTTGACCAGTTCCCGCCAGGGCGGCACGCCGCAGGCGGCGAAAAAATTCAGCGAGGCGGCGTCCATCCAGCGCGAGAAGTTGGGGAAAAACACGATCCCCGCGGGATCGCAGTCGCCGAACGCGACCTTCACTTCATAGACCACGGTTTTTTCCATGCGGCTCACCTCGGCGCCATGCGCAGCGCACCGTCCAGGCGGATCACTTCGCCGTTCAGGTGGTCGTTGTTGACGATGTGCACGGCGAGCTGCGCGAACTCTTCGGGCTTGCCCAGGCGCGGCGGAAAGGGAATGCTGGCGGCCAGCGAAGCCTGCACCGCTTCGGGCAATTGCGCCATCAAGGGCGTGGCGAACAGCCCGGGCGCCACCGTGCAGACGCGGATGCCGTGCTGCGCGAGGTCGCGCGCCATGGGCAGCGTCATGCCGGCCAGCCCGGCCTTGGAAGCGCTGTAGGCCTGCTGCCCGACCTGGCCGTCGAAGGCGGCGACCGACGCGGTAAACATCATGACGCCGCGCTGGCCGTCCTCCAGCGGGGGCAGTTTGGCGCAAGCGGCTGCGAACAGGCGGCTCGCGTTGTAGCTGCCGACCAGGTTGATGTTGACCACCCTGGCAAAGTCCTCTAGCGGCGCAGGGCTGCCGTCCTTGGCCACGATGCGCTTGGCGGAGCCTATGCCGGCAATGTTCATCAGGATGCGCGCCGGGCCGTGCGCGGCGGCGGCCTTGTCCAGCGCGGCCTGCATGCTGGCGCTGTCGGTGATGTCGCAGTGGCAGGCCAGCGCGGCGTCGGCGCCATGGGCCGCGCGAATGCTGTCGGCGACTTTTTCCGCATTGGCCAGGTTGATGTCCAGCACGGCGACCTTGCCGCCCAGGCGTGCCAATTCCCGGGCGGTAGCTTCGCCCAGCCCCGAGCCGCCGCCTGTCACCAATGCCGCGAGTCCTTGAATGTTCATGTCAGGGTTCCAGAAATCTGTCGGGGAAGGCTCATGCCGCCTCCGGGTTTTCAAGCAGCAGGGCAATGCCCTGGCCGCCGCCCACGCAGGCGGATGCGATGCCGTAGCGCACGCCCGCCCGCTGCATTTCCCGCGCGACGGTGATGGTGAGGCGCACACCGGTGACCGCTAGCGGATGGCCCATGGCGATGGCGCCGCCGTTGACGTTGAGCTTGCCCAGGTCCAGTTCCAGCTCGCGGGCCACCGCCAGTGTCTGCGCGCCCTGGGCTTCGTTGATTTCAAAACGGCCGATCTGGTCCAGCGTCAGGCCGCAGCGCTCCAGCAGCAGGCGGATCGCGGGGGCCGGGCCTATGCCCATGATCTCGGGCGGCACACCGACCACCGCTGCGGCCACCACACGCGCCAACGGTTTGCCGCCCTGCGCTTTCACATAGGCGCCGGAGGCCACCACGGCGGCCGCGGCCGCGTCCACCAGCGCCGCGCTGTTGCCGCCGGTCTGCACCCCGCCGGCATGGACCGCCCTGAGTTTGGCCAGTACCTCGACGGGGGACAGCCGCGCGTGGGTGTCCTGCGCGACTTCCATGACCTTGCCCTGCAGGCGTATGCCGCGCGCGGCATAGCCGGGAAGCTCGAACGCCTCGGTGACCACCGGCACAATTTCACCGGCGTGAAACCCTGCCTCCCGAGCCGCCACCGCTTTCGCAAACGAGCTGGAGGCAAATTCATCGACCGCTTCTCGCGTGATGCCGTATTTCTTCGCAAGGTTTTCCGCGGTCTGGATCATGTCGATGCCGGCGGCCGAGTCCTTGAGGGCTTCCCACATGAAGTCCTTGAAGCCGACCGGCGCGCCCAGCTTGAAGCCGGTGCGGTGCTCGAAGGCGGCGATCGGGTTGCGCGTCATGCTTTCGGCGCCGACGACCAGCGCCACGCTGGCCGCGCCGCTCTGGATCTGCTCGCCGGCTTGCCTGAACAGTTCGAAACCGGTGCCGCAGATGCGCTGCACCATGATGGCCGGCACCTCCACGGGCACCCCGGCGTACAGGCCGATGTGGCGCGGCAGCATGAATTGTTCGAAGTCGCCCGGGGCCATGTTGCCGGCGATCACCGAGTCGATGTGGCCGGCGCTGACGCCCGAGCGCTGCAGCACGGCGCGCGCGGCCTTGATGCCGAGGTCGGTGGGCGACACGTGGCCGATGGCACCGCAGTAGTCGACCATGGGCGTTCTGACGCCGTCAAGCATCCAGACGTCCTGGAAGGCGGAGAAAAATCCTTTGTGCTGCATGCAAATCCTGCTGTGTCTAGGGAGGTGTGGGGTGTCCGCGGGCCTGGCGTCAGCGCGCGCGCGGTTTCAGGACGGGATGGGCGGTGTCGCCGTGCAAGGCCTCCACCAGCGCCGCGCGCTGCGTGAGGACGGCTCGCTGGTTGATGGAGCCTTTGTCGGTGACCTCGCCCTTGTCGAAGGAGGGCGGCTCATGCATCAGGTGCAGGCGCGCGATGCAGCTGGCGCTGCCGGTGGCGCAGAGCGCGAGCTGGTCCAGCATCTCCTGGAAATGCGCCAGCACCGGCGCGCTGTCGAGCACTTCCCGCCAGGGTGCATCGGGCGGCAACCCGGCCAGCGCGCGCACGGCCTGCGTCGGGAATACCAGCGCACCGACTTCCTTGAGGTTGATGCCGGTGAGCACCGCATCCTGCACATAGGGCGTACCGGCCGCGACAATCTTCGCGCGCAGGGGCCCGACGCTGACGAAGGTTCCGGTGGCGAGCTTGAAGTCCTCGGCGATGCGGCCGTCGAACTTCAGGCCCCGGTGGATGTCCGCGTCGTCTATCCACTTCACGGCGTCGCCGGTGCAAAAGAAACCCTCTTCATCGTAGGCCTGCGCCGTGTCCTGCGGCGCGCGCCAGTAGCCGGGAGAGACGTTGGGGCCTTTGTAGCGCACCTCGGTTTTGCCCTGCATGTCGACCAGCTTGAGCTCCATGCCGGGTGTGGGCACGCCCAGGTCGCCGGACTTCACCTCGGGGCTGGTCACGAAGATGGCAAAGGGCGCGGACTCGGTCATGCCCAGGCCGGTCACCATGACGATGCGCTCCCCGATTTCCTTTTCCTGCGACTCGTAGAGGCTGTCCCAGACAGACTGCGCCAGCGCGGCGCCGGCGTAGAAAAACATCTTCACGCGCGACAGCAGCTGGCGCCGCAGCTGCGCGTCCGTCTTCATGGCCAAGGCGATGGCCTCAAAGCCGGTCGGCACGTTGAAGTACACCGTGGGAGCGATCTCGCGCAGGTTGCGCAGGGTCTCGTGCATCAGCGCTGGCGTGGGCTTGCCGTCGTCGATGTAAAGCGTTCCGCCGTGGAACAGCACCATGCCGAAGTTGTGGTTGCCGCCGAAGGTGTGGTTCCACGGCAGCCAGTCGACCAGCACCAGCGGTTCTTCCTGCAGCACCGGCATGGACTGCGCCATCTGCTGCTGGTTGGCGCACCACATGCGCTGGGTGTTGATCACCGCCTTGGGCATCTTGGTCGAGCCGCTGGTGAACAGGAATTTCACGATGGTGTCCGGCCCGGTGGCCTGCATGGCGCGGTCCACTGCGGCCGTCGCCAGTGTGGCGGCCAGGTCCGCGAACCGCGTGCTGGCGCGCCCCTCCATCTGCCCGGCGGCCAGCACCACCTCGACGCCGGGCTCCACCGCGGCCTGGATGGCCTTGGCATAACGTTCGGCGTCGGCGGCAAACACCAGGCCCGGCGTCACGGTCTTGAGCACATGGCGCAGCTTGTCGTAATCCTGGCTGACCAGCGAATACGGCGGCGACACCGGCACGAAGGGCACGCCGGCCACGAGGCAGCCCAGGGCCAGCTGCGCGTGCTCCAGGCCGTTTTCGGAAAGTATCACCACGGGCCGCTCGGCGCTCAGGCCTCGGTCCAGCAATCCCTGGGCGATGCTGCGGGCCGCCGCCCAGGCCTGGGCGTAGCTGAGGTGCCGCCATTCGCCCGTCGTGCCGTCCGCGAGCTTTTCGCGCCGCGCCATGAAGCTGCGTTCGGGTGCGACTTGTGCCCAATGCTGCAGCCGGTCGGTGATGCGGGCGGGGTAGTCTTTCAGGTCCTGGTCGGCACGCAGGTAGCCGACGCCGGGTGCGCCTTCGCGCAGGACGGCACGGGTCACGCCAAAGCGCAGGGGGCGGAATTTGAGGGCGCTCATGATGGTGTTGTCTCTTCTGTCTCTTTGTCTTTTCGGCTCTTTGGCTCTTGGCTCTTTGGCTTTTCGTCTCTTTCGCGCCGGACCCTCACGCGGGCCCACCGGCGCCGCTCAGTCTTTTTTCACCTTGGCGGCCTTGCCGTCCAGGAAATCCCTCACGCGACCCTTGGCCTCGGGCGCGCTTTGCGCGATCGCCGCCATCAGCGCTTCGGTAAAGAAGCCCTGGTCCGCGGGCTGTTCCGCAATGCGCGGCAAGGCATGCATCAGGGCATAGTTGGTCAGGGGCGCATTGGTCGCCACGCGGGTCGCCAGTTCGAGCGCCTTGTCGAACGCCTGCCCCTGCGGCACCAGGTACTGCGCCAGGCCTATGCGCTCGCCGTCCTGGGCGTTGTAGACGCGGCCGGTCAGCATCATGTCGGTCATGCGGGCAGTGCCTATCAGGCGCGGGATGCGCACCGCGCCGCCGCCGCCGACGAAGATGCCGCGCGATCCTTCGGGCAACGCGTAAAAAGTGCTCTCGTCGGCCACCCGGATGTGGCAGGCACTCGCCAGCTCCAGGCCGCCGCCGACCACGGCGCCGTGCAGGGCCGCAATCACCGGCACGGGCCCGTACTGCAGGCGGTCCAGCGCGGCGTGCCACATGCGCGAATGGTGCAGGCCCTGGCTGGCGTCGCGTTCCTGGAGTTCTCCCAGGTCGAGCCCCGCGCAGAAGTGCTCTCCTTCGCCGTGCAGCACGGCGGCGCGGGCGCCGGCGGGCAGGTTTTCAAACAGGTCGCGCAGGGCCAGCACCTGGGCGTCGCCCAGCGCATTGCGTTTGGCGGGGCGTGCCAGGCGGATCACGGCAACGTCGCCGCGCATTTCGAGTTGGAGGTGTTTTTGGGTCATTTGGAGGTTTTCAGTGAGGTCGATTATGGTTATGAATGATAACTAATGCAACGAAGCGAGACTGCTTTTTTTCAGTGAAAACCCTAGGGTTTGGGCGGGCTCGGCCAGCCGCCCGCCTGACGCCGGCACGCGGCGCAGGGTGTTGACGAGGGAAGGCGGCGGCCCGTGCCGGACCAGGAAGACAGCAGCGGCAACTGGGTGCCGCGCCGGAAACTGGACCTGGCTAGGCTAAATGTTCAGCCACTTGAGCAGATCGCGCATGCGAGCTTCGGACGTGGTGTCGAACTGTTCGACCCCGATGCGTTTGAGCACGTCCTTGCCGGCATCGCTGCCGGGCAGGGCCAGCAACTCCTCCTGGATGGCCTTGAGCTGCTCGGGCTTGATGCGCTTATGGGCCACCATCGGAAAGTAGGGCTGCGCCACGCTCTTGTGCAGGATGCGGCCGCCTTCTTTTTCCCACTTCTTGGCGATGCCTGAATAAGAGGCCACGCCGCCCACGTCGGCGAACTTGTTGTCCAGGTAGAAGCCGACGGCGGCCTGTTCGCGCACGAACTGCACGTTTTCCTTGTCTACCAGGATGCCCTTGTCGCGCAGCTCGGCGGCGCAGAAGCGGGACATGTAGGCGATCTGCTCGGGCAGGGCGATGCGCTTGCCCTTGACGTCGTTGATCGTCTTCAGCTCGGATCCCTTGGGCGCGATGATGAAACACTGCCCGTCGGGCTTGGTGCTGGCGATGTAGCTGTAGCCGTAGTCGCGCATGCCGCGCGCCGGGTAGTCGCTGGGGCGGGCCATCACCAGGTCGAAGCGGCCGGTCTGCATGCCTTCTTCAAGCTGCTTGAATTCGCGCGCGAACACCACGCTGACCTTGGCTTTCATGGCCCGGCCTATCACCTCGGCCAGGCCCTGGTATTTGGCGATCACCTGGGCATGGTCCAGGCCGCCCGAAGTGCCTTCGCTGATGCCCAGCACCAGTTGCTGAGCCGGGGCCTGGGCCTGGGCCTGGGCCTGGGCCTGGGCCTGGGCCTGGGCTTGCGCGGGACTGGATCCCAGCAGGCTTGACGCCAAGGCCAAGGTCAATGCCGTGGATGTCATTGCAGTGCGCGCCATAAGCTCCCCCTTGGTTATTGAGTTGCATGCTAAGGCTTGCGTTTGCAGCAGGCCAGTTGTGCTTACCCTTAATCGATTTTCCTTACATCCCCGCGGCGTGGCACCTGCCGCCTGGGTTCATGCGCCGATGACACAATGCGACGCATGAAGCCGCTTCCCTCTTGCTTTCCGCTGATCACCGCCCTGCTCCTGGCCCTGCCCGCCTGCGGCTCTGCGCCCAAGGCCAGCCATGACCCGCTGTCGATCGCCCGCGCGCCGGTGGCGACGGCCATCAACGACTACCAGCGCTGCGCGGACAAGGCCCTGCTGCCGCTGAAGGACGATGCGGCCCGGTCTGTCTTTGTGCTCGCCGACACGGCCCTGGCCGCCTGCGATGCCGGCCTGGAACAGGTGCGGCGCAGCATCCTGGCGGACAACGTCGGCCACCCCTATGTGGCGGCCTTCGCGGACGAAGCCAGCGCCAATATCCGCGCGCGCACCCGCAACATGCTGGCGCACAGCCTGAACCGCACACGGGAAGCACAGCCGGCGCAATAAGCCGGCCGGGCCGGCGGCAAGTTCAGCGCAGGCCCTTCACATAACGCGGCGCGTTCGGGTCGCGGTGCCTGCGCTCGCGCTGGCCCTCTTCGCCGAAGATCGCGCCAAAGGTGGATTCGATAAAACCGGACTCCGGGTAGATCTCTTCCTCGGTGTCTATCGAGCGCGCGCTCTGGCGGTCCGGCTGGGGCGGCGGCGCCATGACGGGCGCGGCGCGCTCCTTCACCGCCTCCGACACCATCTGGACCAGCGGCAGGCGCGGCTTGGGGTCGGGCACGGCCATGATCTCCTCGAGCCTGTCGGCCCAGACAGCCAGGTCGGGGTGCCCCTCCTCGGCCGCCTTCTCGCGCGCAAAACGGGCGATCTCGGCCGCGTATTCAAGGTTGCCGGCCATCCACTCGGTGTCGGTCACCCGGCCGGTCTTTCGGCGCAGCAACACGTGGAGATGGGCGGCGATGGCGATTTTTTCGCTGGAAGGCATGGTCTGTGTCCTTCAAAGTGAATGCCGGCACATCAGGTGCCAAGGCGTTCGGCATGCTGGGTGATGTCCAGGCCGTCGCTCTCCGAGGCCTCGCTGACGCGCAGGCTGACGATCAGCGAGGTGATCCACAAGGCCAGCGCCGTCATGAACAGGCTGTACAGCATGACCGCGCCCGCGCCTATGGCCTGCGTCAGCACACTGCCTTCCGCGCCCGAAATCGCCTTGCTGGCGAACACGCCCGTGAGCAGCGAGCCCACGATGCCGCCCACCCCATGCACGCCGAACACGTCCAGCGAGTCGTCGGCGTTGAGCAGGCGCTTCAGGCCGGTGGCGCCCCAGTAGCAGGCCAGCCCCGCGGCCACGCCGAACACCAGCGCCGCGCGCGGCGAGACAAAACCGGCCGCCGGCGTGATCGCAACCAGGCCGGCCACCAGGCCCGAGCACAGGCCCAGCAGCGAGGGCCGGCCGCGCACCGCCCACTCGGCCGCCATCCACGACAGCGCGCCGGCCGCGGCCGCGATGTGCGTGACCGCCATGGCCAGGCCCGCCCGGCCGTCGGAAGCCACCGCGGAACCGGCGTTGAAGCCGAACCAGCCCACCCACAGCATGCCGGCGCCGGCCATGGTCAGGCCCAGGTTGAAGGGCGTGAAGGGCTCACGGCCGTAGCCGTGGCGCGGGCCGAGCACGTAGGCGCAGACCAGTCCGGCGATGCCGGCATTGATGTGTACCACGGAGCCGCCGGCGAAATCCAGCGCGCCCATGCGGGCCAGCCAGCCGTTGGGCTCCCAGACCCAATGGGCGATGGGGGCATACACAATGACCGTCCACAGCGACATGAAGATCAGCATGGCGGAAAAGCGCATGCGTTCGACAAAGGAGCCGACCACCAGCGCCGCCGTGATGATGGCGAAGGTCAACTGGAACATCGCATAGACCGATTCCGGGATGTTGGGCGCGACGTGGCTGACCGCGACCTTCTGCGCGTCCTTCACGTAATCCAGCCCGGCGAACCAGAAGCGCTCGGTGCCGCCGAAGTAATGGCCCCAGGCGCTGCTGCCGGGCGTAAAGGCGATCGAATACCCCACGGCGAACCACAGGAGACTCACCACCGCGCAAATGGCGACGACGCAGGCCATGACGTTGAGCACGCTCTTCTTGCGCACCATGCCGCCGTAAAAGAGGGCGATGCCCGGCAGCGTCATGAGCAGCACCAGTGCGGTGGAGGTCATCATCCAGGCGGTGTCGGCGCCGTTGAGGGTCTCCGCCCCCACCAGGCCGGGACGGGTCAAGGCTGCGGGCGGCGGCGCGGATGCCGGCGCGGCAGGGGCGAGTGCCGCAGCCACAGACGCGAGAGCCGCCGGCGGTGGCGCGGGAGCGGCGACGGGCGCCGCAACTTCGGTAACGACGCCGGAAGCCGCCGCCGAGGGAGCGGCAGCCGGCGCGGCAGGCGCCTGCGCCATGGCCTGCTGGCAGGCCATGGCCATCCAGATCGACAAGCCCCACGCCATAACGCTCTTCAGGTGCATACATGCCCGCCTTTCTTGCAGTCAGCCAACAATTGGTAACAACCGGAAGGCAGCAGGCATAAGTCATGCCAGCGCTTTATAGGGAAGATTTGGGCACTTTTCAGTGCAAATGCGTACACGCGGTGCACGCCGGGCGCCATGCTGTGGCACGCCGCACCAGGGGCCGCAGCCGCCCATCCGCGGAATCCGGGGGCGGGAAACCCCCAATGCACTATGTCAGTGCGCGGGCTACATTGGACGACTTGCTGACGAGCCTTGCTGCTCGCAACGCGAGGAGCCGAGGAGACACGAGAGAGCCATTAGAAGTACACATAGGCAGCAAGGCATTCCACAAGATGCCCTGCTGCAAAAAGCGCTGGTAACCCCAGCGCTTTTTTTATGCCTGTCGTTTTCCAGGGGAGAGCCAGGGCTCAGTCGGGATTGATGCCGGCCGCAGCCATGGGCGGGACCAGCTTGCTGAGCGCTTCGGCGATGGCCGCCGCCTTGGCCTTGGCGGCCGCCGCTGCGGCGGCGGTGGTGGGCCCGGAGGTCGGGGCTGAAAGCAGGCTGGCCATCTCGGCCGCCTGGCGCGGCTTGCCGACGGGCGCGGCGGCCAGGCCTTTTTGCACCGCCACCATGTCTTCTTCGCTGGGGTACTGGCCCAGCAGCACGTAGTCAAATACCCGGCGCGCGATGGGCGCGGCCACGCCGGCGCCCCAGCCGGCGTTTTCCACGATCACGGCCAGCGCGATCTTGGGATCTTCGGCCGGCGCGAAGGCCATGTACACCGCATGGTCGCGCTGGTGCTCTTCCATCTTGGCGCCGTTGTACTTGTCTTTCTGGCCTATGGTGACCGCCTGGGCGGTGCCGGTCTTGCCGCCCGAGAGGTAGCCCGCGCCGGCAAACACCCGCGCCGAGGTGCCCTCCTGCGTGACACCGACCAGCGCCTTACGCACGATGGCCACGTTCTCCGGCTTGTAGCCAAGGTCCTCGGGCGGGCTGGCCTGCAGCGGGTGCATCACCCGCGTGACTGGGTCCTGCGTGCCGATGACCAGGCGCGGCTTGTGCTTGACGCCGCCGTTGGCCAGCGCCGCCGTGGCCTGCGCCAGCTGCAGCATGGTGAAGGTGTTGTAGCCCTGCCCTATGCCCAGGGAAATCGTTTCGCCGGGATACCACCTTTGCTGCTCGGGCCGCTTGTAGGCCTTGCGCTTCCATTCCTGGCTGGGCAGCACGCCGCGCACCTCGCCGTTGATGTCGATACCCGTGATCTGGCCGAAGCCCAGCGGCTTCATGAAGTCGTGCATGGCGTCCACACCGAGCTCATTGGCCAGCGAGTAGTAATACACATTGCTGGACTTGACGATGGACCGGTACATGTCGACCGCGCCCAGCGCGATGTCGCCGTGGCTGCGGAAGGTGTGGCCGCCGAAGGTCCAGGAAGCGTTGTCGTTGACGATGAAGGTCGGCGAGCGCTTGCCGGTCTGCAGCGCGGCCATGGCCATGAAGGGCTTGTAGGTCGAGCCCGGCGGGTAGGTGCCGCGCAGCGCGCGGTTGAGCAGCGGCTTGTCGATGGACTCGTTGAGCGCCTGCCAGCTCTCGGTGTCTATGCCGTCGACGAAGAGGTTGGGATCGAAGGTCGGCTTGCTGACAAAAGCCAGCACGTCGCCGGTTTTCGGGTCCAGCGCCACCAGCGCGCCGCGCCGGTCGCCGAACATGTCTTCCACCAGCTTCTGCAGGCGGATATCGAGCGACAGCATCACCGTGTTGCCGGGCGTGGCCGGGTTGCTGGCCAGCTTGCGCACGGCGCGCCCGCCGGCCGAGGTCTCCACCTGTTCGACGCCGGTGGTGCCGTGCAGCTGCTGCTCGAAGCTTTGCTCGACACCGAGCTTGCCGATGTAGTCGGTGCCGCGGTAGTTGCCCTCGTCGTCGCTGCCCTCGATGTTTTCCTTCTCGGCCTGGTTGATGCGGCCTATGTAGCCGACCACATGGCTGCCGAGTTCGCCGTAGGGATAGCTGCGAAACAGCCTGGCCTTGATGTCGACGCCGGGAAAGCGAAAGCGCTGCGCCGCGAAACGCGCCACTTCCTCGTCCGTCAGCCGGGTGCGTATGGGCAGGGACTCGAAATTCTTGGACTCCTCGCGCAGGCGCTTGAAGCGCCGCTTGTCGCGCAGCTGGATATCGACCACCTTTTCCAGCGCGGCAATGGTTTCCTCGAGGTTCGCGACCTTGGACGGCGTGATCTCCAGCGTGTAGGCCGAATAGTTGGTCGCCAGCACGATGCCGTTGCGGTCCAGGATCAGGCCGCGATTCGGCACGATGGGCACGATGGCCGTGCGGTTGCTCTCGGCCTGCTCGTTCAGGTCGGCGTGGCGATACACCTGCAGGTACACCAGCCGCGCCGCCAGCAAGGCAAACGCGCACAACACCACCAAGCTGGCCACCAGCACCCGCGCGCGGAACCGCGACAAATCCGCTTCAACATTCCGCAGTTCAGTCATGGTGATGCGACTCTACAACCGCCACAAAGTGCCCGCAAGACGCGCGATTAACCCCGGAACAGCAAAGGCGATGCGAAGCGAGCCGCCCAGGCCAGCAGGGGCCGCGGGACTGGCTTTGCCAGACCGCAGGCGCAGCGGCCCCCGAGGGGCTGGAGCCCGCGGCTCCAAGCCTGCCTGCGCAGGCTTGGACGGGCGACAGAGGCGAAGCGTCCCGCGAGCCGCGGCCTGCAAGGCCTCGGGAGCACGCGAAGTGAGCGACCGTGGGGGCCATATCTACAGTGGTCTGTTCTGATCAGGGTCGGGCGCTCGCCGCTGCGGCACCAGCAGCAGCACACTGACGACGGGCCACAGCAGCGCCTCGATCAAGGGCGCCAGCAGCATGACCCATCCGGGGAAAATTCCGCCGCCTATCATGCGGATCACGAGCTCCACGCCATGTGCCATGGCGAACAGCGGCAGCACCTGCAGGGCCTGCGAAGGCACGGTGAACCAGAGCAGGCGGCGGTGGATCATGGTGGCGAAAAAGCTCAGCGCCGTGTACGACAGCGCATGCTGGCCCAGCAGCGAGGACTGGTGCACGTCCATGCCCAGGCCGAACATGAAGGCCACGCCTATGCCCACACGCAGCGGCTGGTGCACGTTCCAGAACACCAGCACCAGCGCCAGGAAGTCGGGCATCCAGGGCACGCGGCCCAGGGGCAGCATGTCCAGCAGCAGCGCCGCGATGAGGCTGCACCAGATGAACACCGGGTTGGCGGGCAGCAGCAGCTGCTGGCCGGAGCGCATGATCATTTAGCGGCCCCTTTCTTCTTGGGCGCGGCTTCAGGCGCGTCGGGCTCGGGCCGCGGCGGGATCAGGCCCGTGCCGGGCTTGACCACCATGACGTGCCGCGCGCCGGTCACCAGCGCTTGCGGCGTGCAGAAAATCTTGGCGAAAGCCGACTCGGCGCGCCGCTCGATGCGGCTGATCTTGGCCACCGGCAGGCCGGCCGGGTAGACGCCGTCCACGCCGCTGGTGGTCAGCAGGTCGCCCTGCTGCACGTCCGAATTGCTGCCCATGAAACGCAGCTCCAGGCCGCTGCCGGAAACCGTGGGGTCGCCATAGGCCACGCTGCGCGCGCCGGTGCGCACGTTGAGCACGGGAATGGCCAGGTCGCGGTCCACCAGCAGGGTGACTTCGCTGACCAGGGGGTGTACGCGCGTGACCTGCCCCAGCACGCCGGACTCGTCCAGCACCGGCGAGCCCAGGTCCACGCCCTGCGCCATGCCTTTGTCGATGATCACCTTGCGCGTGTAGGGGTCGGCCGCGTCATACAGCACCTCGGCGGCCATGACCGGTGTGTTGAGCTGCTCGCGCAGGCCCAGCAGCTTGCGCAGGCGGTTGTTTTCCTGGAGGAGCTGCTCGACCTGGCCGGCGCGCAGCGATTGAAGCGCCAGCTTCTTGCCGGCTTCGTCGCTGGCGGTTTTGGCCTGGTTCAGGGTGGTGAAGTACTCGCCGCTGCCGCGGACGGCGCGCACCGGCTGCAGCGCCAGCCATTGCACCGGGTACAGCGCGGTGGCCAGCACGGCGCGCACCGGCTGGGTGATGCGAAAACGGGTGTCAGCGACCATCAGGAACAACGACAAGGCGCTGAAGAACATCAGCTTGGACAGCGCCGACGGCCCCTGCTTGAAAAAGGGCGGCGGGGATCTGTCAAGGGTTCCTAAGGGCATGGTTCGCTGTCAAGCTGGCCCCGCTTCACGCCGGCGCGCGGCATGAGATACGGCGTTGCGCTTATTCCGAAGTGAAGATGGAACCCAGGCGATCCATGCGCTCCAGCGCGATGCCGCAACCGCGCACGACGCAGGTCAGCGGGTCTTCGGCCACCAGCACAGGCAGGCCGGTTTCCTCGGCCAGCAGGCGGTCCAGGTCGCGCAGCAAGGCGCCGCCGCCGGTCAGCATCATGCCGCGCTCGGCGATGTCCGCGCCCAGTTCGGGGGGAGTCTGCTCGAGCGCGTTCTTCACGGCGCTGACGATGTTGTTAAGCGGGTCGGTCAGGGCTTCGAGGATTTCGTTGCTGGAAATCGTGAAGCTGCGCGGCACGCCTTCGGAGAGGTTGCGGCCCTTGACTTCCATTTCCTTGACTTCGGAGCCGGGGAAAGCCGAGCCTATGCTCTTCTTGATGGCCTCGGCCGTCGGTTCGCCGATCAGCATGCCGTAGTTGCGGCGGATGTAGTTGATGATGGCTTCGTCGAAGCGGTCACCGCCGACGCGCACGCTGCCCTTGTAGACCATGCCGCCCAGSGAGATCACGCCGACTTCGGTGGTGCCGCCGCCGATGTCGACGACCATGGAGCCGCTGGCCTCCGACACCGGCAGGCCGGCGCCGATCGCGGCAGCCATCGGCTCTTCAATCAGGTAGACGTCGCTGGCGCCGGCGCCCAGGGCGCTTTCGCGGATCGCGCGCCGCTCGACCTGGGTGGAGCCGCAGGGCACGCAGATGATGATGCGMGGGCTGGGCTTGARCASGCYRCGSGGGTGCACCATCTTGATGAAYTGCTTGAGCATCTGCTCGGTCACGGTGAAGTCGGCGATCACGCCGTCCTTCATCGGGCGGATGGCTTCGATGTTGCCGGGCACCTTGCCGAGCATGGCCTTGGCTTCATGGCCGACGGCCTGGATGGTCTTCTTGCCTTGGGGGCCGCCTTCGTGGCGGATGGCGACGACGGAGGGCTCATCGAGCACAATGCCGCGGTCGCGTACGAAAATCAGGGTGTTGGCGGTGCCAAGGTCAATGGCCAGGTCGGTGGAAAAATACCGACGGAATGCTTCAAACATATGCAGGGGTCCAGTTGGGGCATGAGCGAACTTCGTTGCTCCATCGCCTTTTTATTGATCAGCAATTATGGGGAAGTTGGGCCAGAGGCGCTCTGAAATCTGCTTCTGGCACCTAAAAAGCACCTAAAGCCCGCATCCAACCCTGATTTCACACCAAAGGCGGGATAATAACGCATCCCCTATAGATCAATAGCTTTAGCAGGCCCGTTTTTTCAGCTTTACACCTCGTTTCAGCCCCTGTTTTCTGGTTTATTTTTCCTGTATTTCCTTCACCCCTATCCCATGGCATTGACACCCCAAGACATCGCCCGCGTCGCCAACCTGGCGCGGCTGGAATTGCGTCCCGACGAAACCGAGCACACCCTGGCCCAACTCAACGGCTTTTTCGCCTTGGTCGAGCAGATGGAAGCCATCAATACCGACGGAGTGGAGCCGCTGGCCCATCCGGCGGCCGTGATCGGCGAAGTCGCCCTGCGCCTGCGCGAGGACGTCGCCAGCGAACCCAACCAGCGCGAGGCCAGCCAGGTGAGCGCGCCCGCCGTGGAAATGGGCCTGTTTCTCGTCCCCAAGGTGATCGAATGAGCACGGCCACGAACAACACCGCCCTGCACGACCTGGGCGTCGCGCAGCTGGCCGCGAAACTGGCCGCGCGCGAAGTCTCCAGCGTGGAAGCCACGCAGCATTTCCTGGCCCGCATCCAGCACGAAAACCTGGGCGCCTTCCTGGCCACCGACGCGGACGTCTCGCTGGTGCAGGCCAGGGCCGCCGACGCACGCCTGGCCGCCGGCGAACGCACGCCGCTGCTGGGCGTGCCGCTGGCGCACAAGGACGTGTTCGTCACACGCGACTTCCCCACGACGGCCGGCTCGAAGATCCTGGAAAATTACCGCAGCCCGTTTGACGCCACGGTGGTGAGCAAGCTGGGGCCGCAGGGCGCCGGCATGGTCACGCTGGGCAAGCTCAACTGCGATGAATTCGCCATGGGTTCGGGCAATGACAACAGTGCCTACAAGCCCGTGAAGAATCCCTGGGACAGCAGCCGCATTCCCGGCGGCTCCTCGGGCGGCTCGGCCGCCGCCGTGGCGGCGCGCCTGGTGCCCGCCGCCACCGGCACCGACACCGGTGGCTCGATACGCCAGCCGGCCTCACTGACCGGCATCACCGGCATCAAGCCCACTTACGGCCGCTGCTCGCGCTACGGCATGGTGGCCTTCGCCTCCAGCCTGGACCAGGCCGGCCCGATGGCGCGCAGCGCGCTTGATTGCGCGCTGCTGCTGTCGGCTATGGCCGGGCCCGACCCGGATCGCGATTCGACCTCGCTGGACCTGCCCGCCACCGACTACGCGGCGGACCTGCTCGCCGCGCGCCCCGCCACCGCCGGCGACAAGCCGCTCAAGGGCCTGCGCATAGGCCTGCCCACGCAATTCTTCGGCGCCGGCTGCGCGCCCGACGTGCTGGCCGCCGTGCGCGGCGCGCTGGCTGAATACGAAAAGCTGGGCGCCACGCTGGTGGACGTGAGCCTGCCGCTGACCGAGCTGTCGATCCCGGTGTATTACGTCATCGCGCCGGCCGAGGCCAGCAGCAACCTGAGCCGTTTCGACGGTGTGCGCTACGGGCACCGCGCGGCGCACTACACCAACCTCGACGACATGTACAAGAAGTCGCGCAGCGAAGGCTTCGGCGACGAGGCCACGCGCCGCATCATGATCGGCACCTATGTGCTGTCGCACGGCTACTACGACGCCTACTACCTCAAGGCGCAGAAAATCCGCCGCCTGATCGCGCAGGATTTCCAGACCGCCTTCACGCAGTGCGACATCATTGCCGGCCCGGTGTCGCCCACCGTCGCCTGGAAGATCGGCGAGAAATCCGACGACCCGGTGGCCAACTACCTGGCCGACATCTACACCCTGTCGTCCAGCCTCGCCGGCCTGCCCGGCATGAGCGTGCCGGCGGGATTCGGCGCCGGCGGCATGCCCGTGGGCCTGCAGTTGATCGGCAACTACTTCAAGGAAGCGCAACTGCTGGGCGCGGCCCACCAGTTCCAGTTGGCGACCGACTGGCATCTGCGCCAACCCCCAAGCCTTTAAGTGATTTGACATGAGCCAGACCCAACCCACCGTCAACCCCTTCGCCGAAATGCAGGCCGGCCGCCCCACGGGGCCGCTGGTGCAGGGCTACGAAGTCATCATCGGCTTTGAGACCCACACGCAGCTCACCACACAATCGAAAATTTTCAGCCGCGCCTCCACCGCTTTCGGCGCCGAGCCGAACACGCAGGCCTCCGCCGTGGACTTCGCCCTGCCCGGCGCGCTACCGGTGATGAACAAGGCCGCGGTGCAACGCGCCATCGAGTTCGGCCTGGCCGTCAACGCGCACATCGCCGAGCACAGCGTGTTCGCGCGTAAAAATTATTTTTACCCCGACCTACCCAAGGGCTACCAGATCAGCCAGTTCGAAATCCCCGTGGTGCAAGGCGGCACGGTCGAGTTTTTCCTGGACGGGGAAAAACGCTCGGTGCGCCTGGTGCGCGCCCACCTCGAAGAAGACGCCGGCAAGTCGCTGCACGAGGATTTCATCGGCATGAGCGGCATAGACCTGAACCGCGCCGGCACGCCGCTGCTGGAGATCGTGACCGAGCCCGACATGCGCTCCACGGCCGAGGCCGTGGCCTATGCCAAAGAGCTGCACAAGATCGTCACCTGGATCGGCATCTGCGACGGCAACATGCAGGAAGGCAGCTTCCGCTGCGACGCCAACGTGTCGGTGCGCAAGCCGGGCGAGCCGTTGGGCACGCGACGCGAAATCAAGAACCTGAACAGCTTCAAGTTCATGCAGCAGGCCATCGACTACGAGTTGCGCTGGCAGATTGAGGAAATTGAAAGCGGCAGGGCCATCAGGCAGGCCACCGTGCTGTTCGATTCAGCCACCGGCAAAACAGAATCCATGCGGGAAAAGGAAGATGCGGCCGACTACCGCTATTTCCCCGACCCCGATTTGCCGCCGCTGGTGATCGCGCGCGACTGGGTGGAAAAAACACGTTCGGAAATGTCCGAGCTGCCGCGCGTGATGGCGGCGCGTTTCGTCAAGGACTACGGGTTGCCCGAATACGACGCCGGCCAACTCACGCAAAGCAAGGCGACCGCCGCGTTTTTTGAGGCGGTGGCCGAGGCCAGCCAGCAAGCCAAGCTGGCCAGCAACTGGGTCATGGGCGAGCTGTCGCGGCGCCTGAACATCGAGGAAAAATCGATCGAGGCGTCGACCGTCAGCGCTGGTCAGTTGGCCGCACTGATAGGCCGCATCGCCGACGGCACGATCTCCAACAACGCCGCGAAACAGGTGTTCGATGCGCTGTGGACCGGTGAAGGCTCGGACGTTGACGCTCTCATCGAGGCCAAGGGTCTCAAGCAGATGAGCGACACCGGCGAACTGGAAAAGATCATCGACGACGTGCTGGCCGCCAACGCCAAGAATGTGGAAGAGGTCAAAGCCGGCAACGCCAAGGCCATGAACGCGCTGGTCGGCCAGGCCATGAAAGCCACCAAGGGCAAGGCCAACCCGGCGCAGGTCAACGAGTTGCTGAAGAAAAAACTGGGCTGATGGTTTGAGATAAAGCCGGGCGGCCCGCCCGGCTGCTCAGTTTTTGGCCGTGGGCGCCGAGCCCGCGGGGGCTTCTCTCATGGCCCACACCTGCTTGAGCTTGGCCAGTTCTTCGTCAAAGCGCTGGTTCACACGCTTTTTCTCCTGTTCCTGGTCCTGGATGAACTTTTTCTGCACCGCCGAGCTGTGGTCGTTTTCCTCGAGCTTGCGCTTGAGCGAAGGCGGCACCTTGCTGGGGTCTTTGGCGTAGAACTCGAGTTCGGCTTGGATGACCTTGCGCTGCTCAGCCAGTTCCGCCGTCCGCTTGTTGGAAGCCTTGATGACTTCGTCGACCTGGGCCAGCGCGGTGACGCGCTCCTGGTCGTGCACGGCACGGTTGGGGTAACGCAGCAGCAGGGCGCGGTCCCGGCGCTTGTCCTCGGCCTCGCGAGCACGCGCTTCGGCGGCAAGCTTGTCCTTTTCTTCCTGCACCGCGCGCTCCTGCGCGGTCAGGGAAGGGCCCACCACGCGCCTGACCGTACCCGAGCGGTTCAGTTCCTGCTGCGTGCGGTCCGTGCACTCGGCGATGGGACGGTCGGCCGTGAGCTTGCGGCCTTTGCCGTCGACACAGGTGTAGATGTTCTGGGCCGCGGCATGGTTCGCCGCAAAAGCGGCTGACATCGCGATGACCGTAAGTGCTGTTCGCAAGAGCAAATCGACTCCTTAATCCACGCCGTAGCGGTCCCGGTAGGCCAGCACGGCTTGGTAGTGCGTTTTCAGTGACATCGCATCGGCACCATTGGGGCCCGGCGCGTCGCCTTGTGTGGAGAGATATTGCAGCAAGTCGGTCAGCCGCGCAATCGCGCAAACCTGCAAGCCCAGCTGTTTCGTAACATATTGCACGGCACTATGGCTCACATCCACGCCGTTTTCCGTGGCCTTCTCCTGGCGGTCCAGGGCCAGTGCCACCGCGTGGGGAACGGCGCCCGCGGCCTGGATGATGGCGATAGACTCGCGCGCCGCAGTGCCGGCGGACATCACGTCGTCGATGATGAGCACGCGGCCCTTGACGGGCGCGCCGACCAGCGTGCCGCCTTCACCGTGATCCTTGGCTTCCTTGCGGTTGTAGGCGAAGGGGTAGTTGCGCCCCAGCCGCGCGAGTTCGATGGCCACCGCCGCGGCCAGCGGAATGCCCTTGTAGGCCGGCCCGAAAATCATGTCGAAAGCCAGGCCCGTGCGCTTTTCCTCGGCCAGCAGGTGGCGCGCATAGAATTGCGCCAGCCGTCCCAGCTTGGCGCCGTCGTCGAACAGGCCGGCGTTGAAAAAATACGGGCTCATGCGCCCGGCCTTGGTCTTGAATTGCCCGAAGCGCAGCACCCCCGCCTCCACGGCGAACTGCACGAATTCCTGTGCCAGCGCGCCGTCCGCGGAAACTGCCCCGTCCCTGTTGTCCTGTTGTTGCCCTGCCGTGCTCATTGGAAGTCCCATGTTTAAATTGACCAGCCTCAACCTCAACGGTATCCGCTCCGCAGCCAGCAAAGGCCTGCAGGACTGGGTTTTGCAGTCCATGCCGGATTGTATTTGCGTGCAGGAGCTCAAGGCGCAGGCGGCCGACATGAGCGGGCGCTTCGAGGAAATCGCCGGCCTCAAGGGCCACTTTCATTTTGCCGAGAAAAAAGGCTACTCCGGCGTGGGCGTCTATACGCGCCACGAACCCAGCGACGTGATCGTGGGCTACGGCTCGACCGAATTCGACGCCGAAGGGCGCTATGTGGAGCTGCGCTTCGACAGGCCCGGCCGCAAGCAAAGCCCCAAGCTCTCCATCATCAGCTGCTACTTTCCCAGCGGCTCCTCGGGCGAGGAACGCCAGGCCGCCAAGTTCCGTTTCCTGGCCGAGTTCTACCCGCGCCTGCTGGCCCTGAAGGAGACACGCGACTTCGTGCTGTGCGGCGACGTCAACATCGCGCACCAGGAAATCGACCTGAAGAATTTCAAGGGCAACCGGAAGAACAGCGGCTTCCTGCCGGAGGAGCGAGCCTGGATGACCGAATTGCTGCGCGACGCGGAACTCGCCAATGAAGCGGCAGATGAGCTGACGGAACGCACCAGCCCCTCGGTCAGAGGCGGCGGCATGGTCGACGTCTACCGCAAGCTGCAGCCCACGGCGACCGACGCGGCCTACACCTGGTGGAGCAACCGCGGCCAGGCCTATGCGAAAAACGTGGGCTGGCGCCTGGACTACCACCTGGCCACGCCGGCCTTCGCGGCACTGGCCCGCAGCGAACACATCTACAAGGACCAGCGCTTCTCAGACCACGCACCCATGAGCGTGGACTACGAGTTCAAGCTCTGACAACCTCCCCCGTTCAGGCTCACTTCGTGTAGCCTGCTCCCCCCTCCGGGGGCGGCGCCTGGGGCCGGCAAAGCCGGACCCTCGGCCCCCACTGGTGAAATCAACACCCCCCTGGTTACGCCACTGAACTCTTAAACCCAGCCGGGGCCGCGGGACTGGCTTTGCCAGACCGCAGGCGCAGCGGCCCCCTCGGGGGGCAGGGAGCTACACGAAGTGAGCGACCGTGGGGGCGTTATCTCTGTGCCCAGATCCGCTGGATCTGCGTGGAGAGCTCCATCGGGTCGAAGGGCTTGGGAATCACCTCCAGCGCGCCCAGCCCCTTGTACACCGCCACCTCGGCGGCCTGCACCTTGGCGGTCATGAAGATCACCGGGGTGTCGGCGGTGGCCGGCAATTGGCGCAGGCCCTTGAGCGTGGTCGGCCCGTCCATGCCGGGCATCATGACGTCCAGCAGCAGCAGGTCGGCGCCGGCGCCCGGCGCGGCGTCCAGCGCTTCCTGGCCGGAGGCGCAGGCGATCACCGTGAAGCCGCCCACGGCTTGCAGCGCCATCTGCGCCACCATGCGGATATCGGGCTCGTCTTCAACATAGAGGATGCGGTTCAGTGGTGTGGTCATGATGGTTCAGTTCAAGGTTGGGGAACGGGTGGGGCCCGGGTCGCCGGGAATCTGCAGGACTCGCTGGATTGTATTGAGCAGTTCGGTGTTTGAAGTATGGGCCTTGACCAGGACAGCGTCGGCCTGCCTGCCGTCCGCCGGGTCCACGTCGCCGGCCGAGAACACGATCACCGGCGGGCGCGGGTCCAGCGCGTCGATGTCCTCGAACAGGTCCCAGCCCGAATGGCTGCCCAGCGCCAGGTCCAGCAGCACCAGGTCAAAGGGGTGCTCGCGCAGGCGGTCGCGGGCTTCGTCCAGCGTGGCGGCGAATTCAAAGCTTGCGAAGTCCTGGGCGATGGCGGCGGTGATGCGCTGGATGTCCAGGTCGTCCTCCACATGCAGGATGCGCGGTTTGCCGGAGTCCAGGCTGGCGACGGCGCGGCGCAGGCTGTGCACCAGCAGGTTTTCGTCGATGGGTTTTTTGAGCCAGTCCGACACCGTGTGCGGCTTGCGGTTGAACTGCAGCTGGCCCTGCTCGGCCATGGCCGAGATGACCACGACGGGCAGGTTGCGCGTCCCCTCGTCCTCGCGCAGCTGGCCGATGAAGGACACGCCGTTCTGGCCGGGGAGCTTGAGGTCCACCGTCACCGCATCGTAGGTATTGGAGGCCAGGCAGGCCAGCGCCTGCTCGGCGCTGAAGGTCATGTCGGAATCAAAGCCGGCCTTGCCCAGCATCATGCTGATCAGCTTGGCCACGTCGGGATCGCCTTCGCAGATCAGGATGCGCGGGCGCGAGGAAATCGCGGGCGGCCTCAGCGGCTTGAGCAGCGGCACCGGGTTGGTCCATTCGGGCATTTCAAAAAAGAAGGTCGTGCCCGCACCGAGCTTGCTGGAGAAGCCGATGGTGCCGCCCATTTTTTCGACCAGGGCGCGGGAAATATTCAAGCCCAGGCCGGTTCCGCCTTTCTGGCGGGTGTCGGACGAATCGGCCTGCGAGAACTTCTGGAAGATGCGGCTGCTGAATTCCTCCGGAATGCCAGGACCGACGTCGACCACCTCGGTCCGCACCTTTTGCCCCGTGCGCGAGAGCCTGACTTCCACCGGGCTGCCCTTGGGCGAAAACTTCACGGCGTTGGACAGCAGGTTGGTCAGCACCTGGGTCATGCGATCACTGTCGATGCGCACGTGCAGCGCCGTGTCGGGCGCCCGCATCACCAGACTCACGCCGTGCTGGCTGGCAAAGCCCTCATTGGAGACCAGCGTCTGCTGCACCAGTTGTTTGAGGTCCACCACCTGCATGTCCAGGCGCAGCTTGCCGGACTCGATTTTTTCGCTGTCCAGGATGTCGTTGATCAGCCGGATCAGGCGCTCGCAGTTGTTTTGCGCAATGCCCACCAGGCTCTTGACGGCTTCGGGCAACTGGCCGGCCACACCGCCCGAAATCAGCCCCAGCGAGCCTCGTATCGAAGTCAGCGGCGTGCGCAGCTCGTGGCTGACGGTGGAGACGAACTCGGTCTTCATGCGGTCTATGCGCTTGAGCTCGGTGATGTCGGTGCCCAGCGAGAAAAAGCCGATCACCTTGTCCGCGCTGGCGCCTTCGCCGTAACGCGGAAAGTACTGCATCGCGTAGTGCCTGCGCTCGCCCTGGGGCGTGATCTGCGTCCGCTCATAACGCACCATATGCCCGCTCAGGACCTCATCCACCTTTTCCCGCACCGTTTCATAGACCTGCGGGCCCAGCACGTCGGCCAGCGGCTTTCCGTCGATCTGCTCGTAGCTCAGGCCGAAGTTGTCCTCATAGGCCCGGTTGTGGAAGCGAAAGCGCTGGTCGGTGTCCAGATAGGCGATCAGGGCCGGCACGGTGTCGGTGACCTGGCGCAGCTGCGACTCGCTGGCCCGCAAGGCTTCGGTGGTGCGTTTGCTTTCTGTGATGTCATGCATCACGGCGGTGAACAGACGCCTGCCGCCCACCTCCACGTCGCCGAAGGACACGCTGACCAGGAATTCGCTGCCGTCCCTGCGCAGGGCGCGCACCTCGCGCCCGGCGATCCGGAAGGCTTCAGGCCGCGCGCGCATCATGCCGGTGAATTCCTTGTACTGGCGGCGCAGGCGTTCCGGCACCAGTTCCGAAACATCGCGCCCCACCAGTTCGTCGCGCGCATAGCCAAAGAGCTGCAAAGCGGCGGTATTGGCCTCCAGGACGATATCGTCGGAGGAGGTGGTGATCACGGCCTCCACCATGCCTTCGGTGATGCTGCGGCTCATGGCCTCGCTGTCGCGCAACTGGGCCTCGCCGCGTTTTCGCACCTGCTCGTAATGCTTGACCACATAGCCCACCCAGCCCAGCATGGCGAAAAACAGCAGGCTGCCGGCGACGATGAAGCCCTGCGCCCACTGGGCGCTGCGCTCGGCCACGGCCTGCGCGTCGCGCCACCTGTAGACCTCGCGGTTGCGCGCATTTTCCAGCAGGCCATTGGTGCGCAGCCTCAATTGCCGGCTGGCGTCGCTGCTGAGAACGGCCGCCGCCGCTTCCGGGCCGGCCGCCTTGCGCGCCGCGATGGACTGGTTGGCGATCAGGGCGCGGTGGTTGATCAATTCGTCGAACTCCGCCGCCTCCTGGAGCACATTGGCGCTGCGCGTGCGGGCCCGGATGCCGCGCAGCTCAACCCGGGCGGCCTGGAAGGCTTCCAGGTCGTCGGCGTTGCCGCTCAGCAGATACTGCCGCAGCGCTGATTCGGTCGACCGCAGGCTGGAATCCACGCGCTCCAGCATCACCAGCGTGTCTTCGGTGCGCACGCGGGACTGGGCTGTTTCAAGCAGGCGGCTGATGGTCAGGTAGGACGCCGCGCCCACCACCGTCATCAGCACCACGCCGGCCGCCACCGCGAGTTTGATCTTGGACAGGAAGGCGGCGGAGGCAGGCATGGGCAATCCGTTCGGGCGATGTCAGCTTGCGCCGTGAAAGCGCTGCTGCAGTTCTTCGACGGCCTTGCCGAGCTCGGCACAAGCCTCGGGCGCCAGCGCCTGGTCCTTGCCGACATGAGGTTCCAGGGCCAGCTCCAGCGCCTGCGCGGCCAGCCCGAGTTCCGCCCAGCCGAAGGTGGCCGCGGAGCCCGCCAGGCTGTGCGCATGGCGCTCCAGGGTTGGCAGGGCCTGGGCCAGGTCCTCGCCCCTCAAGATTTGCTGCCAGAGCAGACCGACCTGTTCCAGGCGGCGCGGCAGGGAACGGGTGTAATCGGCGCGCTGCTCCTCCAGGAATGCGAGCAGGGCCGGGTCGGTGCTCTTCATGGCTTGGGGATGGAGGGCACCCGCCCTGGACCCATGCCCCGCGGCCGCGAGGAAAGGGCAGCTTGTCCTGGAGGATAGGGAAGGCTCATGCGGCCCATCTTAAGGCGCAAGTATCAAAAAACAGCGTAGGACAAGTACGAGTAGTCACCGCACGCCACGCTGATTCGGCATGCGCCACCAGATGGGAAATCCGCCTCGGCCTTGCTTGCTAGGTCTTATGGCTTTATTCGAAACGAAGAATACGAAAAATCCGCCCGCACATGAGTACCTTTGACCTCATGCTTGGAGCATCCAGCCGCGTGTCAGGCGGCCGGGTCGGCGGCGCGTCCCAGTGCGGCGACCAGATCCGACTGGGTAATAATTCCGACCAGCCGCTCACCCTCCCCGATGATGGGAATGTGGTGGTGGCCCGTGCTGCCGAACAGCGGCACCAGCTCCACCAGCCGGCGCTGCCGGCCGGCCACGCGCACATTGCGGGTCATGATCTGCCCCACGACCTCCGGCTTTTCCGAATACACGCTGCGCGTGCTGCGCACCAACTGCCTGAGCTTGGCGTCAAAGCCGTCGTACAGGTCCAGGTCGGCGGCCCGCATGAAATCGGCGACCGTGATAATGCCGGCGATGCGAAAGCCGCGATCCACCACCGGCAACGCCTTGATGCGGCGTTCCCTCAGCAAGGCCCAGGCGTCCTCCAGCGGCGTGCCGAACTCCACCGTCACCAGGTCGCGCGACATGATGTCTTCACAGCGCACCTCGGCCAGCTTGCGCTCGTAGGCGCGCAGCCGGGTTTCGGCCAGCAGGGCCTTGAGGTCGTCGCGGCTCACGTCCAGCACCTGGTTGTAGCGCGCCAGCACGGCGTCCAGGTCAGCGTCGAGCTGCCGGTCTTCGGCCGAAGGCACTGCGCCCGGCGGCGGCAGCTGCGTGTGCGGGTAGGCCCGGCGCGTCGCGTTGTTGTAGAGAATGCCGACAGCCACCAGCAGCACCGAGTTGAGCATCACCGGATAAAAGGCGAACACCGGGCTGGAAATGCCGCCCAGCACCATCATGAGCGCCGTGGCGCCGCCCGGCGGGTGCAGGCAACGCAAAGCCAACATCAGCGCGATGGCGGTGGCCACCGCCAGGGCCGCGGCCAGTTCAGGTGAGCCCAGCAGGTGCACCCCGTGCACCCCGGCGATGCCGGCCAGCGCCGACAGCGTGTTGCCGCCCACCACGGGCCAGGGCTGTGCCATCGGGCTCGCCGGCACGGCAAAGACAAGCACCGCACTGGCCCCCAGCGGCGCTACCAGCCAGGGCAGGCCGGGCACTACCCGGCCTGCCAGGTGGCACAACAAACCCGTCAGAAAAATTCCCAGCAGCGAACCCGCCACCAGGCGCAGGCGCTCGCGTGTGTTGATGCGGGTACGCGCGGGGCGAAAGGACCGCCACCAGGCGCGCGAGAAGAATGCGGCGCGCTGCGTCAAACCAGGCACCAGGGGCGGCCAGCCAGCTTAGCCGCGGGCGCGCTGATACAAGCCCTGGACCTTGGGCACGTTGGCCTGCAGCTGCTGGATGCGCTCGGGGCCCGAGGGATGGGTGGACAGAAAATTGGGGCCACCGGCGCCGCCGCCGGCCTGCCCCATTTTTTCCCAGAGGCTGACGGCCGCCTGCGGGTTGTAGCCGCCGCGCGCGGCCAGTTCCAGGCCCACCAGGTCGGCGTCGGTTTCGTCCTCGCGGCTGAAGCGTAGCGTCAGCAGCTGCGTGCCTATGCTGGCGGCCAGGTCGCCCATCTGGCCCCAACCCAGCAGTTGCGCGCCCAGCGACAGCAGTGTGCCGGTGCCCTGGCTTTTGGCGATGCGCGCGCGGGCGTGTTCGCGTAGCGCGTGGGCCATCTCATGGCCCATGATCATGGCCGCCTCGTCGTCGGTCAGCTTGAGCTGGTCGAGGATGCCGGTATAGAAGGCGATCTTGCCGCCCGGCATGCAGAACGCGTTGATCTCCTTGCTGCCGAGCAGGTTGACTTCCCAGCGCCACTGCTTGGCACGGTCGTTCCATTGGGCGGTCTGCGGCACCAGTTTCGCGGCGATGGTGCGCAGCCGCTGCAGCTGCGCGTTGCCTTGCGGCGCCAGCGCGCCCTTGGCGCGGGCCTCGGCAAGCAGCTTGCTGTATTCCTGGGTGGCGGCGGTTTCAATCTCGTCGGCGGGCACGAGGTTGCGCAGCTGGGATGAGGGCCCGACATCCACCTGCGCGCGCAGCGGCAGGGTGGCAGCCGTCGCCGCGGTGCCGGCGGCAGCCAGCAGGAATGCCCGGCGGCCGGGCCAGGCGGAATGTTTTGCGTCGCATAAAAAGCACATGGGTGAATAATAGTCACAAATCGAAATGGCCATGTCAGACAAAACCCCCTCATCCGCCCTGGCACCGGGCGCCGCCTCCTCCCTCCCCGAATCCACCAGCACCGCACCGGTATCGTGGGCCAGCGTCTGGCGCGTGTACGCCGAGCGCGCCACGCTGCGCATGCTGCTGCTCGGGTTCTCGGCGGGCCTGCCGCTGTTGCTGGTTTTCGGCACGCTGAGCTTCTGGCTGCGCGAAGCGGGCATCGACCGCACCACCATCGGGTTTTTGAGCTGGATCGGCCTGGCCTACGGCTTCAAATGGGTGTGGGCGCCGCTGGTGGATCGCCTGCCGATACCGGTGCTCACACGCCTGCTGGGCCGCCGCCGCAGCTGGTTGCTGCTGGCGCAGTTCACCATCATCGGCGCGTTGTGCGGCATGGCGCTGAACGACCCGAAGCTGTCTCTGCAGCCCATGGTGTGGTGCGCGCTGGCCGTGGCGTTTGCGTCAGCGACGCAAGACATCGCGCTTGATGCCTTCCGCATCGAGTCCGCGGATGCCAAACGCCAGGCGGCGCTGGCGGCGGCCTACCAGACCGGCTACCGCATCGCGATGATCTGGGCCGGCGCCGGCGTGCTGTGGATCGCCGCGCGCGCCGAAGTCCCCAACGCCGCGGCCTACCAGCCTGGAGCGTGGCAAGCCGCCTACCTGGTGATGGCCTTCTCCATGCTGCCGGGAATCATCACCGTGCTGTTTTCAGCGGAGCCTGCCGAGCGCGCCCGCGCCGAAAGCGATGCTGAAACCGCGGCGACCCGCGCGCGCTTTGCCGCCACCGGCATTCCCCTGTATGGCGCGGTGCTGTTCGCGACGCTCGCGCTCCTCGTGTTGTTGCTGCTGATCGCACCCGGCATGGTCTTGCTGGGCTACTACCTGGCCCTCAGCGCCTACCTGTTGCCGGCGCTCATCTACGTGCTGGCCATCATCGGCCTGGCCAAAACCGGTATTCGTGTCGCGCTACCCGCGCGGCTGGTGCCGGCCGCCGTCTGGTTCGACCATGCCTTTTACCTGCCCTTCGCCGAGTTCCTCAAGCGCTACGGCAAGCAGGCCATCGTGATCCTCGCGCTGATCGCCATCTACCGCATCAGCGACGTTGTCATGGGCATCATGGCCAACCCGTTTTACGTGGACATGGGCTACACCAAGGACGAAGTGGCGGCCGTCACCAAAATCTACGGCGTCATCATGACGCTGGTGGGCGCCTTCATCGGCGGTGCCATGGCCATGCGCCTGGGCGTGATGCGCGTGCTGATGCTGGGCGCTGTGCTGAGCGCCGGCAGCAACCTGCTGTTCGCCTGGCTGGGCACACGCGGCCATGACGTCAAT
The DNA here is from genome assembly GCF_056405595.1 of Polaromonas sp. P1_G1. NCBI lineage: Bacteria > Pseudomonadati > Pseudomonadota > Betaproteobacteria > Burkholderiales > Comamonadaceae > Polaromonas > Polaromonas sp. P1_G1. The sequence continues at coordinate 30,892 of NZ_JBFUBU010000016.1, read as the reverse complement.
GCGCTGGTCTTCGTGATTTCGGCAGACAACCTCTCCAGCGGCATCGCCTCGGCGGCCTTCATCGCCTACCTCTCCAGCCTGACCAACGTCAACTACTCGGCTACCCAGTACGCACTTTTCAGTTCCATGATGCTGCTGTTGCCCAAGTTCCTGGCCGGCTATTCGGGCAAATACGTGGATGCCTTCGGTTACAGCCATTTCTTCACCGCGACCGCCTTGCTGGGCCTGCCGGTACTGGTACTGGTCGCGCTGGCCTCGCGGATGCAGACCCCGAAATCCCAATAGGGACAGCGACCTAGTGCTATCAAATCGATAGCTCCAAAACAACTACCGGACGTACGCGCGGCGGAGTATGCTGGTGGGCCGCCGCCCGGTTTACCGTAACTTTACGATGGCTTCAAGTGCGATTGTTGCGTGCGGCGCAGCATAAACCCATTGTGATCCACCCCGGGGGACACACCCTGCAACCGAGGACCCATCCATGACCCAACAACTCCTGATGATCGAAGACGACGCCCGCCTGGCCAACATGGTGGGCGAGTACCTGCGCCAGTCGGGCTATGGCTTCACCCACGCGGCCGACGGCGCGAGCGGGCTGGCCGCACTGGAGGGCAACACGCCCGACCTGGTCATCCTGGACCTGATGCTGCCCGACATGGACGGCTTGGAAGTGTGCCGGCGCATCAAGGGCCAGGGCAGCGAAACCGCCAACACTGCCGTGCTGATGCTCACCGCCAAGGGCGACCCCATGGACCGCATCGTCGGCCTGGAAATCGGCGCCGACGACTACCTGCCCAAGCCCTTTGAACCCCGCGAGCTGCTGGCGCGCATACGCGCCGTGCTGCGCCGCGGCGGCGAAACCGGCAATGCCGCGGCCAACGGCAGCCACAAGGTCATGCGCTTCGGCTCGCTGGAAATCGACCGCGATGCGCGCACTGTCTCGGTGTCGGGCACCCCCTGCGAACTCACCTCCTACCAGTTCGACCTGCTGGTGGCGCTGGCCGAACGCGCCGGTCGCGTGCTGAGCCGCGACCAGATCATGGAAGCCGTGCGCGGCCGCGAACTCGAAGCCTTCGACCGCTCCATCGACGTGCACATGGGCCGAATCCGCAGCGCCATCGAGGCCGACGCCAAGGACCCCAAACGCATACTCACCGTGCGCGGCGTGGGTTATGTGTTCGCCAAGCAGCAGGACTGAGTTTTTATGTGGACCAGGTTTACATCTCACTTGTATGTGCGCATCTGGCTGGCCGTTGTCGCGACGGTCGTGGTGTTGACCTTCCTGGTCGGCGCGGCCTGGCGCCTGAGCGCCGACCCGCCTCAACTGCCGATACGCGAAGTGCTGGTGCACAACGACAAGGGCGAAGTCATAGGCACGGCGCAGACCCGTCCCGACCGCAAGCTCGGCGACGACCTGGAGTTTGACGTCACAACCAAAGACGGCCAGACGCTGAACCTGCTGCTGCCCCGGCCCAAGCGCCCGCCCGGCAGCAATCCCTGGATGCGCCCGCCTTTCGGCTTCGGCTTCGGCTGGATGCTGGGCCTGGTCGGCCTGGCCGTGGCGCTGGGGGCCTACCCCGTCATGCGCCGGCTGACGCAGCGGCTCGAAGCCCTGCAGCGCGGCGTGGAACGCTGGGGCGCCGGCGACCTGTCGGCCCGCGTCAATGCCGAAGGCACGGACGAAGTGGCCTTCCTGGCCCGGCGCTTCAACCACGCAGCCGAGCGCATCGAGACCCTGATGGAATCGCACAAGTCGCTGCTGGCCAATGCCTCGCATGAACTGCGCTCGCCGCTGGCACGCATCCGCATGGGGCTGGAATTGATGGGCACCGACGCCGCCTCGCCGCAGCGCAAGGAGATCTCACGCAGCATCACCGAACTCGACCAGCTGATCGACGAAATCCTGCTGGCCAGCCGCCTGGACGCCAAGCAGGCCGATGCCGAGCCCTTTGAAACCCTGGACCTCACGGGCCTGGCGGCCGAGGAATGCGCGCGTGTCAATGCCGAACTGAGCGCCGAACTGGACAAGGCACCCAACGCCGGGCTGGGACTGGACGCCACCAGCCACAGCCTGACCGTGCAGGGTTCGCCGCGCCTGCTGCGCCGGCTCATCCGCAACCTGCTGGAAAACGCGCGACGTTACAGCACCGGCGACATCAACCTCGAACTCGCGCAGACCCGCGTCGGCGCCAGGCAGCTGGCCGTGGTCAAGGTGCACGACCGCGGCCCGGGCGTTCCTGCCGGCCAGCGTGAGCGCATCTTCGAGCCCTTTTACCGCCTGCCCGGCGCCAGCGAGCGCGAAGGCGGCGTGGGCCTGGGCCTGGCGCTGGTCAAGTCCATCAGCCAGCGGCATGGCGGCAGCGTGCGCTGCGAGGCACGGCCCGGCGGCGGCGCCTCCTTCATCGTGGAACTGCCCGTGGCCCATGCGCTGGCCCCAGCGGCAGTGTGAAATAAGTCACGAAATCCCGGCCGATTCAGCAAAAAACCCACGTCCTCCTCTATTTGGAGAATGGTCAAAGCGGGTGCAATCGGCGACAGTTCCCGGCGTTGCTGTCACAACACCCGCAATTGAGGGAAACAGGGAAATAAAACAGACGTCGGTGAAGCATTTATTGATCTCCCAACGACGTTCTCCCACCCAGGAGAACCTTCAAAAGGCCACCGCGAGGTGGCCTTTTTTTTGTCCCGGCACCGGGCAGCGCGGGCTTTGATACCCTAGGGAATCTCTCCCACCACAGGACGCCAAGCCATGAGCACCTCCTCCCAGCCCGCCAACATTCCCCAGGGCTTTTTCCCTTCGACTGCGGACCGCATGCCGCTGATGCCGCGCGAGGCCATGTCGCCGGCGCAGCGAGAAGCCGCCGACGCCATCATCGCCGGGCCGCGCAAGGCCGTGTTCGGCCCCTTCATCCCCCTGCTGCGCAGCCCGCAGCTCATGGGCCGCGTCGGCGACGTGGGGGCTTACCTGCGCTTTGAGAGCACGCTGGACGCGCGCATCCGCGAACTCGCGACCTGTGTCGCCGCGCGCCACACCGCCAACCAGTTCGAGTGGCTGATGCACGCCCCGCTGGCGGTGGCCGCTGGCGTGGCCCAGGCCACCGTGGACGCTATCGCCGACGGCAGGCAGCCCACGGGCATGGCCGCCGATGAAGCGGTTGCGCTGGACCTGGTTTTTGAGGTGCTCCGGCAGCACGGCTGCTGCGACGCCACCTATGCCGCGGCCGTCAAGACCTTTGGCGAGCAAGGTGTGGTCGAGCTCGTGAGCCTGGTCGGCTACTTCGTGATGGTGTGCTGGGTGATGAACGTGGCGCGCACGCCGGCGCAGGGCAAGCCGGGCGTCGAGCCCCTGTCGCCCTTCCCTGCTTAGGGCTTTGGCGCCAGCGCCGCCAGCACGCGGTCGGCGCCGATGTCGTTCAGGCAGCGCGTATGACCCAGCGGGCATTCGCGCTCAAAGCAGGGCGCGCAGTCCAGCGGCGGCTGGTAATCCGCGTCGGCTTTGAGCCAAAGCACTGCCGCCTTGTCGCTCAACGGCGGCGTGTGCAGCGGGCTGGACGAGCCGAAAATCGCGACCTGCGGCACGCCGAAGGCCGCGGCCACGTGCATCAGGCCCGAATCGTTGCTGATGGTGGATTTGCAGGCAGCGATCAGGCACAGGGCCTGCACCAGCGAGGTCTTGCCCGCGAAGTTCAGGCATTTGCCGGGCTGCACCGCGTTCACGGGCGCGGCGATTTCCTCGCACAGCGCCGCCTCCTTACCCGAACCCAGCAACACCACCGGCAGGTCCAGCCGCGCGGCCAGTTCCGAAAAATGGCGGGCCGGCCAGCGCTTGGCGGGACCATATTCGGCGCCGGGCGCGAACACATGGAAGCCGCCGCGTTGCAAGCCGAGTTCCGCCAGCGCCTGGTCGATATCAGCGGGCGCCATCTGCAGCCGCGGCCGGTCTTTCTCCAGGTCGGCGCCACCGCTCAAGGCCGAATAAAACGCCACCATCGGCGGTTTGTTCTTGGGGTTCTTGAGCCGGTGCGTGAGCAGGCCCACACGCGCCTCGCCGAAATAGCCGATGCGCTCCGGGATGCTGGCCAAGAAGGGCAGCAACGCGCTTTTCAGCGAATTCGGCAGCACGTAGGCCTTGTCGAACCGGCCTTCAATGCGCTTGGCGATCGCGCGGCGTTCGCGGAACTGCAGGCCGCCGTGCGCAAAAGGAAATTCAATGACCTCGGCCACCTGCGGCATGGCGCGATACACCGGCGCCACCCAGGGCAGGGCCCCCACCGTGAGGCGCTCGCCGCGCGCATGCAAGCGGCGCAACAAGGGCTCCGTCATCACCGCGTCGCCTATCCACTGCGGCGCAACTATCAGTGACTCCCCCCCGATGCGGCCTTCGGCCGCCTCCCCCTCAAAGGGGCGCCGCTTGCGGCCCGGCAAAGCCGGTTCCGCGGCGGCCGCTGGAAGGGAACGAGGCACGCTAGTGACCGGCGCCGAAATGCTCGCCGGCTTTGAGCTGGTACACCGTGCCGCAGTAAGGGCACTTGGCACTACCGGTGCGTGCCACGTCCAGGTAGACCTTGGGATGGCTGTTCCAGATTTTCATGTCGGCCTTGGGGCTGGGGCAGTAGACGCCGCCTTGCGCATTGAGGTCCGAAGCCAGCAGTTCAACGGAAGAAGAGGTAGTGGTGGTCATGGTGCGGACTCAAACCTTGGCGAGCCAGTGGGCGTATTTCGGATTGCGGCCATTGACGATGTCAAAGAAGGCGCTCTGGATTTTTTCGGTGATGGGGCCGCGCGAGCCGGCGCCGATTTCGATGCGGTCGAGTTCGCGGATAGGCGTGACTTCAGCGGCCGTGCCGGTAAAGAATGCCTCGTCGGAGATGTACACCTCGTCGCGCGTGATGCGCTTTTGTACCAGTTCCAGGCCCAGGTCCTTGCAGATGTGCAGGATGGTGTTGCGSGTGATGCCGTTSAGSGCRCCGGCCGACAGGTCGGGCGTGTAGACCACGCCGCCCTTGACCACGAAGATGTTCTCGCCCGCGCCTTCGCTGACGAAACCCGAGGCGTCCAGCAGCAGCGCTTCGTCGTAGCCGTCGTCCAGCGCTTCCATATTGGCCAGGATGGAGTTGGTGTAATTGCTGACCGCCTTGGCCTGCGTCATCGTGATGTTGACGTGGTGGCGCGTGTAGCTGGAAGTCTTGACGCGGATGCCGCGCTTCATGCCCTCTTCACCGAGGTARGCGCCCCAGGCCCAGGCSGCSACCATCAGGTGGATCTGGTTGCCCTTGGGGCTGACGCCCAGTTTCTGCGAACCAATCCAGGTCAGCGGGCGGATGTAGCAGGACTCCAGCTTGTTCTCGCGCACGACGGCTTTGGTGGCTTCGTTGACTTCAGCCTGGGTGAAGGGAATCTTCATGCGCAGGATCTTGGCGCTGTTGAAGAGGCGCTCGGTGTGCTCTTCGAGGCGGAAGACCGCCGTGCCGCCGGCCGCGTTGTAGGCGCGCACRCCYTCRAAGGCGCCGCAGCCGTARTGCAGSGTGTGGCTCAGCACGTGGATCTTGGCGTCACGCCAGTCGACCATCTGGCCGTCCATCCAGATTTTGCCGTCGCGGTCTGCCATGGAGGGTGCTACTGGGGACATGATGGGATCCTTGTTCTGAGTGGGGTGATGCGGGCCCCCGGGTGCGCCGCGGGGGCGCGCCCGGAAAACCTGAAATACGGATTTTACGGGGCGGGCGGCGCCGCGTCCTGCGCCGGCCTGAAAAGCTCGTGGTGCGCCAGTTTGCCGCCCACGAAGGTGCAGGTGACATGCGACTCGCCGGCGTCGGCCCAGCGGAAGATCTCGGGCTGCGCGTCCTCGGCGGAAACCCGCTCGCCCAGGGCTCGCGTCATGGCCACGACATGCAGCAGCGTCATGCCGGGCTTGAGCTTGGCGTTGAGCATGACCGCGCTGTCGACATAGCCGATGGGGCGGTTGGCCGCGCGTTTCAGGACCTGCATCATGCGGGTGAAATGCAGCAGCACCCACATGACCGCGCCGCCGGCGACCGCGGCCACACCGGCCCAGCCGTAAAAGCGATAGCCCAGCACAATAGCCGCGACACCGGCCACGGGAACAAAGATTTTCTGGAAGTTCATGGCGCTATTTTCGCAGCCCTGGCGGGCCACCGGACTGCGGGGAGTGCGTAGGCCACTGAAACCCGCTTTTCAGGCCGCCCGCGCGGCCCAGCCCGTGGCCAGCGCATGCGCCCAGTCGGCGCGTCCGCGGCCCGCCGCCACCCGCGATTGCGCTTCGTGGCCGTAAGGCACGGCGCGCAAATCGACCCGCCAGCCCGCGGCGGTTTTTTCGGCGATGGCGTAGCGCGCGTGCGGCGCACCGTTTTCCACCACATGGGGATGCGGGTGTTCGTCGTCATAGGCCTGCAGGCCGACACTGCCGGGGTTCAACACCAGCACCTTGCCGCACTGCACCAGGCGCGGCACATGGGTGTGGCCGCACAGGACCAGCGAATGCCCGCCCTGCGCCGCGCCGCCCAGCCGCTCCATCACTTCATCCTCCGTGGCCGGCCGTATGCCGGTGGGGTGGCCCCCGCCTCCACGGCCAAACCCCGCAACCGTGGTTTCCAGCCAATAGACCAGGTCGCTGCCCGGCGTGCCGTGGCACAGCAGGATGTCACCGCCGGCAAGTTCCAGGCTCTCGGGCAGCCCGCGTATCCAGGCCACATGCGCCGCCGTCAACTGGGCGGCCGTGTAGCCGTCGGTGCCCAGCGGATCCAGGTACTGGCCCTGGTCTATCAGCTCCAGCACCTGGCGCTCGTGGTTGCCGCGAATCGTGGTGAAGCCGCGCGCCATCAACAGGTCGGCGGTTTCGGCCGGCTGTAGCGGCCCGCTCAGGATGTCGCCGAGGTTCACGGTCTGGTCCACACCCTGCTGTTCGATATCGGCCAGCACGGCCTCAAGCGCCGGCAGGTTGCCGTGGATGTCGGAAATGGCGGCGAGTTTCATGGGTTTGTCCTTCGAGTCGATTTTTAACTCAGGCTACGCACCACTTCCATGGCCTCTTCCACCCGCTCGACGGCGTGGATGGCCAGGCCCTCGATGGGCTTTTTGGGCGCATTGGCCTTGGGCACCACGGCCACGCTGAAACCCAGCTTGGCCGCTTCCTTGAGGCGCTCCTGGCCGCGCGGCGCCGGGCGCACCTCGCCGGCCAGGCCGACCTCGCCAAAGGCGATAAAGCCCTTGGGCAGCGGCTTGCCGCGCAGGGACGAGGTAATGGCCAGCATCACGGCCAGGTCGGCCGCCGGCTCGCTGATGCGCACACCGCCCACGGCGTTGACGAACACGTCCTGGTCCATGCAGGCCACGCCCGCATGGCGGTGCAGCACGGCCAGCAGCATGGCCAGGCGGTCGCGGTCCAGGCCCACCGACAGGCGCCGCGGGCTGGGCCCGCCGTTGTCGACCAGCGCCTGGATTTCCACCAGCATGGGCCGCGTGCCTTCCAGCGTCACCAKCACGCAGCTGCCGGGCACCGGCTCRSYGTGCTGGCTCAAAAAGATGGCGCTCGGATTTGCGACGCCCTTGAGGCCTTTTTCCGTCATCGCGAACACACCGATTTCGTTGACTGCGCCGAAGCGGTTCTTGATGGCGCGCACCAGGCGAAAGCTCGAATGTGTGTCGCCTTCAAAATAAAGCACGGTGTCCACCATGTGTTCCAGCACGCGCGGGCCGGCCAGCGCGCCCTCTTTGGTCACGTGGCCTACCAGCACGATGCACACACCGCTGGACTTGGCCGCGCGCGTGAGGTGGGCCGCGCACTCGCGCACCTGCGCCACCGAGCCGGGCGCCGAGGTGAGCTGGTCGGAATAGACGGTCTGGATGGAGTCGATCACCGCGATCGCGGGCTGCGTGGCTTCCAGCGTGGCGAGGATTTTTTCAAGCTGGATTTCCGCCAGCACCTTGACCTGCGAACCGTCCAGCCCCAAGCGGCGCGAGCGCAACGCCACCTGCGCGCCGCTTTCTTCACCGGTGACGTAAAGCGTGCTGAGGCCGGCGCGCTGCAGCGAATCCAGCGCCTGCAGCAGCAGGGTCGATTTGCCGATGCCGGGGTCGCCGCCTATCAGCACCACGCCGCCCTCGACGATGCCGCCGCCCAGCACGCGGTCCAGCTCCTCATTGCCGGTGGGCGTGCGCTCCATGTCGGTGGCTTCGATATCGGACAGCGCGGTGACTTCCGAAGCCTTGGCCAGCGACTGGAACTGGCTGCTGTAGCGGTTCTTGGCCGGCGCGTTGCTTTCGGCGGCCGATTCGATCAGCGTGTTCCAGGCGTTGCAGTGCGGGCACTTGCCCAGCCATTTGGGGCTGCTGCCGCCGCATTCGGTGCAGGTGTAAATCGTTTTGTCTTTGGCCATGCGTGATGTTACTGTACAAATAACCAGGCTTTGGGTTTTGGTCATGATGCGGGAATTCCGCCATCCCCGCATTCCCACACCTTGCCATGCCGCACCTGAACATTCAATACACCGCCAACCTCGACGCACTCACCGACATGGGCCAACTCTGCAACACCCTGGCCGCCACTCTGGTGGCGCTGCGCGCTGAAGACGGCGCCTCGCCGCTGTTCCCGGTCGCCGGCACGCGGGTCATGGCCTGGCCGGCGCCGCACTTCGCGGTGGCCGACGGCCAGCTCGGCCGCACTTTTATCTATATGAATCTGCTGATCACGCCGGGCCGAAGCGAAGCGCTCAAAAAGCGCGCCGGCGATGCCCTGCTGGCCGCCGCAAGCGCGCACCTGGACCCGGTGTTCGCCCAGCACGCCGTCGGCCTGACGCTGCACATCGACGAAGGCACGCCGGTCTACGAAGGCAAGCGCAACAACTTGGCCGCGTACCTCAACTGAATCCCGCCTGGCGTGCATGAAGGCGCGCTTTTACAGACAATAGCTTTTCCGCATTCCCACCGACTCCCCAAAGCCCCCCGAGGACACACCATGAACATCTCGCGCCGCCAGCTCATCCAGTCTTCCAGCGCCGCCGCCCTGCTGGCTGGCATAGGCCGGCAAGCCTGGGCCCAGGCCCTTGACAGCACCAAGGTCATCGCCGGCTTCGCACCCGGCGGCACCGCCGATATCGTCTCGCGCCGCGTAGCCGACAAGCTGCACCCCGGCTACGCCAAAAGCGCTGTGGTCGAGAACAAAACCGGCGCGGGCGGCCAGATCGCCGTGCAGTTCGTCAAGACGGCCGCGCCCGATGGCGCCACGGTGCTGCTCACGCCCATGTCCATGCTGGGCATCTATCCCCACACCTACAAAAAACTGCCCTACGACCCGGTGGCCGACCTGACCCCGGTGTCGGCTGCGGCGATTTTTGACTACGGCTTCGCCGTCGGCCCCATGGTGCCGGCCAGCGTGAAGAACGTGCCCGACTTCCTCGCCTGGTGCAAGGCCAACCCCGGCCAGGCCAACTTCGGCTCGCCGGCCGCCGGCTCCTCGCCGCACTTCATAGGCGCGCTGTTGGGCCGCGCCGGCAACGTGGACCTGCGCCACGTCGCTTTCCGCGGCACCCAGCCCGCGGTGCTGGACATGGTGGGCGGGCAGATCGCCGCCGTGTCCGGCCCCACCGGCGAATTCACCCAGCACGTGGCGTCCGGCAAATGCCGCTTGCTGGGCACCAGCGGCCCCAAACGCAGCCGCTTCACGCCCAACACGCCCACACTCGTGGAGCAGGGCTTCAAGGACATGGCCTTTACCGAATGGTTCGGCTTCTTCCTGCCCGCCAAGGCGCCGCAGGACGTGGTGCAGCGCCTGAATGCCGGCATCCGCTCCGCGCTGGCCTCGCAAGAGGTGATCGACGGGCTGGCCGTGTCCTTCCTGGAGCCGGCGCCCACCTCGCCGGCCCAGCTGGCCGCCATGCTCAAGGCTGACACCGAGCTTTGGGGCCCGCTCGTCAAGGCCGTGGGCTTCACACCAGAAGGCTAGCCCGCCGCGACCCCGCTGAGCAGGCACCGCCCTCTTCCCCCGGGCGGACGGTTTTGTGATCAAGAGAACGATGGACCACAGCATGAAGGTATGTATTTACGGCGCCGGCGCCATAGGCGGCTGGATAGGTATGGGGCTGGCGCGCGCCGGCTGCAGCGTCAGCGTGGTGGCGCGCGGCGCCACCTTGCAGGCCCTGCAACTGCACGGCCTTCGCCTGAACCAGGGCGGGCAGATCACCTCGCAGGCCGTGGCCTCCAGTGCCGTGCCGGCCGAACTCGGTGTGCAGGACCTCGTGGTGCTGGCCGTCAAGGCGCCCTCGCTGCCTGAGGTCGCGCGCCACATCGCGCCATTGCTGGGCCCCGACACCCTGGTGCTGACCGCCATGAACGGCGTGCCCTGGTGGTTTCTGCAGGGCTTTGGCGGCGCGCTCGCGGGCCAGCGTTTAAGTTCGGTCGACCCCAGTGGTGAACTGGCCAAAGCCATCCCCGCCCGGCACATCGTCGGCTGCGTGGTGCATGCGAGTTGCTCACTCGACGAACCCGGCCAGGTGCACCATCATTTCGGCAACAAACTCATCATCGGCGAGCCTTCGGGCGACAAGACGGCGCGCGTGCTGCAGCTCGCCGCGCTGCTCGAAAAAGCCGGCTTCGAGGCCCCGGTGTCCGACCAGATCCAGAAGGACATCTGGTTCAAGCTCTGGGGCAATATGACCGCCAACCCCATCAGCGCGCTGACCGGCGCGACCATGGACCGCGTTCTCGACGATGAGCTGGTGACCGCCTTTACCCACAGCATCATGCTGGAAGCCAAGGAAATCGGCGCGCGCATCGGCATCCCCATCAACCAGACTCCCGAAGAGCGCCACGTCATCACGCGCAAGCTGGGCGCCTTCAAGACCTCCATGCTGCAGGACGTGGAGGCCGGCAAACCGGTGGAGCTCGACGCGCTGGTGACGGCCGTGCGCGAACTGGGCCAGCTCACAGGCGTGCCCACGCCCTGCACCGACGCCTTGCTGGGCCTGGCGCGGCTGCAGGCGCGGGTCAAGGGCCTGTACTGAATCCCCGCCTCTCTACTCAATTTTCACCACCACTTCTTTCAGGAGACAGCATGAAACACATAGGCGTCATAGGCGCATCGGGCCTGATGGGCCACGGCATTGCGCGCAACCTGCTGGCCAAGGGCTTCACCCTGAGCCTCACCGTTCACCGCAACACCGAGCGTGTAGCCGACCTGCTGGCCGCCGGCGCGAAACAGGCCGCCAGCCCTGCCGAACTCGGCACCTGCGATGCCGTGGTGATCTGCGTGACAGGTTCGCCGCAGGTCGAAGAAACCTTGCTGGGCGCGAACGGTGTGCTCTCCAAAGCCAAGGCCGGCCTCATCGTGATCGACACCTCGACCAGCGAGCCCGAATCCACGCGCCGCCTGGCCGCCTTGTGCTCCGAGCGTGGCGCCACCCTGGTCGACGCGCCGCTGGCGCGCACGCCGGTGGAAGCCGAACTCGGCAAGCTCAACACCATGGTGGGCGCCGAACAGGCGGTGTTCGACAAGATCCGCCCGGTGCTGGCGGCCTATTGCGAAAACATCTTCCACGTCGGCGGCCCCAGCGCCGGCCACGTCGTCAAGCTGCTCAACAACTTCATAGGCCAGGCCATCTGCACGGCCACGGCCGAAGCCTTCGCCGTGGGCGCGCTGGCCGGCATCGAGCCGCAAAAGCTGGTCGACGTGGTGTCCGCCGGCGCCGTCAACTCGGGCCTGTTCCAGGCCATGGCCAAGACCCTGGGCGGCGACTTCACCGGCCTCAAGTTCGAACTCGACAACGCGCGCAAGGATTTGCGCTACTACACCCACCTGGCCGAGATGGTCAAAGTGCCATCCCTGGTCGGCGAAGCCGTGCACCAGAGCCTGGTGACGGCCAGCGCGCTGGGCCACGGCAAGGAATTCGTTCCGGCGCTGGTGAAGGCGCAGGAAAAACTCACGGGCGCAAAGATCGCGCCGCAATAAATCCGCTCAGCCCTTTTTGAATCCCATCATGACGACGACGTTAATCCTTGGCCGGCCGTCGTCGCCGATTCGCATGACATAGGTCGAGGCCTCCGACTCCGGCCGCGCCTGGCCCTTGGCGTCGAGGTAAGGCCAACGCACATGGACGGAGGCCAGCTTGTCCGTCAGCCAGGTGACCGACTGGACTTCGGGCCGCGTGTCGGTGATGTCCATGTCCTTGTATTGTTTGGCGGCGCCGCCATAGAACTCTTCCACCTCCCGCAGCGTGGCGACGGCCTTGGTGCCCTGGTCCGCGACGATCAGCGCGGGGACTTCCCAGCAAGTCGCGGCGGTCTTGCCGTCGCCGCGGGTAAAAGCTTTGGCGAATGTTTCGAGCATGGACTGCAGGTCCTGCTCTTTTTTGGTTTCAGACTGGCTCATGGGCACTCCTTGGCGCCGGCATCCCGAACGGCTGCAAGGCTTCACCGGCATGGCATCACAGCGGGCGGCGCGTGGGTTTCGAGCGGCCCTGATTAAAAATTAGCGGGTCGCGACAAGGGCTGGCGTCCGCCAAAACCTACACCGCGTGTGGGCCGGCGCGAAGGTCTCGAAAGGGAGTGGTGGTTACAGCGCCTTGGCGTAAACCACAAAGCCGGATTTCTCCGCCACCTGGTCGTACAGCCGCATGGCCGTGGCATTGGTTTCGTGGGTTTGCCAGTACACCCGGTCGCAGCCCGCCGTCCTGGCCTGTTCATAGACAGCCTCGATCAAGGCTTTGCCGACACCGCGGCCGCGCACCGATTCGGCCGTGAACAAATCCTGCAGGTAGCAGACCGGAACGATGCGGGTGCTGCTGCGATGGAACAGGTAGTGCGTAAGCCCCACGAGTTCGCCGCCGGCTTCGGCTACCAGCGCGTGAATCGGCTCATAGGCATCAAAGAAACGCGACCAGGTCATGGCGGTGACCTCGTCCGCCAGCGCCGTGGGGCCGGAACGGCCGTAAAAACGGTTGTAGCCGGCCCAGAGCGGGAGCCAGGCGGCGAAGTCCGATTTGCGGATGGGGCGGATGGTGAGGGAAGAAGTATTCGTCATGAAGGCGGGATCTCAGGCAGTAAATTCCACGGGTCGGGTGGTGCCGGATTTTTTGCGCACCACCACCGTGCCGGCCATCTTGTCGTGCCAGCCCTGCTTGCGCGCATCAAACGCCACCCAGAAGAGGCCCAGGCCGAAAGGGATGGAAGAAACAAAGTAACCGAGGTAGCGGATCAGCAGCTGGCCGGTGCTGGGCTTGTTGCCGGTTTTGGCATCCACGATGCGCGCGGCAATCGCCATTTTGCCGGGCGTGGCCTGCCGCGTCAGCCAGAACAGCAGCACTGCGACGGCCGGCAGCACCCAGGAGATCAGGAAATCCAGGGGGCCGTGGACGAAGTCCGTTCCTCCCCAGTAGGCGTCGCCGTAAATCGCCGTCAGCAGCGGGTAGACCAGCACACAGATAAGCAGGGTGTCGATGATGGACGCCCAGACGCGAATCCAGAAGCCTGCGTATTCCAGTTCCGATGTATCCATGAAATCCGTCCCTTCCGTGATTGAGCGCGCAATGCACCATTCCATCAGGAGCGGCTCTACTCCACAGCGACCGGCACACGCTGAGCGAGTGCGCACATCAGTTCATAGCCCACCGTGCCGCCGGCCTGCGCCACTTCGTCGATCGGCAGCTCAGCGCCCTTGGCCGCGCGGCCCCACAAGATCACCTCGCTGCCCATGCCGGCGCCGGGCACGGGCGTGAGGTCCACCGTGATCATGTCCATGCTGACACGGCCCACCATGCGGGTGCGCACGCCGTCCACCAGCATGGGTGTGCCGGTGCTGCAGTGGCGCGGGTAACCGTCGGCATAACCGCAGGCGACGATGCCTATGCGCAGCGGGGCGTCGGCTGTGAAGCTGGAGCCGTAGCCCACGGTGTCGCCGGCCTTGAGCTCCTGCACGCCGATGATTCTGGACGACAGCGTCATCGTCGGCTGCAGGCCCCAGCCGGCGGCCGTGTGTTCGGGGAAGTCGGGCGCGCTGCCGTAGACCAGGATGCCCGGCCGCACCCAGTCGGAACGCCCAGCCAGCGCGTCGCCGTGGCGCAACGTGGCGGCGCTGTTGCTCAAGGTGCGCTCGCCGGGCAGGTCGTGCGTGACGGCGTCGAAGGCCTGCAGCGCCGCGGCTATGCCTTTGGGGCCGTCGGCGTCGGAGAAGTGCGTCATCAGCGTGATCTCCTCGACCTGCGGCAGCGCGTTCAGGCGCGTCCAGGCGGCGCGGAAGCGCTCGGGCGGAAAGCCCAGGCGGTTCATGCCCGAGTTCATTTTGAGAAACACGCGGTGCGGCAGCTGCGTCTTGTGGGCGGCCAGCATGTCGATCTGCTCGTTGCAATGGATGGCATGCCACAGGCCCAGGCGCGAGCACAGCTCCAGGTCGCGCGCGTCAAAACAGCCTTCAAGCAGCAGGATGGGGCCGCGCCAGTCGAGCGCGCGCAGGCGCTGCGCCTCGGCCAGGTCCAGCAACGCGAAGCCGTCGGCGCTGCGCAGCGCGTCAAAAACACGCTCGATGCCGTGGCCGTAGGCATTGGCCTTGACGATGGCCCAGACCTTGGCATCGGGCGCGGCCTCGCGCGCGCGGCCCAGGTTGTGGGCCAGTGCGGCGGTGTGGATGGTGGCGAGAATGGGACGTGGCATGGCGCGGTGATGTGTGGTTGGTGTGGGATAGCGGGATCGGCGGGCCGGAACGTATTCGAGGGCTTTTCTCATTCTGGCACCGCCCCCCATGCTATAAACCGGAATCGTCTGGAGACATTCACCCTTATCTTGCAGCATCAGATCGGCTGATGCAGTGCCGCAATGACCACAACAGTTTAATGAAGCGCGGTTTTTACACCATCATGGCGGCCCAGTTCTTCAGCTCGCTGGCTGATAACGCGCTGTTTGTGGCCGCCGTGGAGCTGCTCAAGACCAGCGGGGCGCCCAAGTGGCAGCCGGCGGCGCTGGTTCCCATGTTTGCCCTGTTTTACGTCGTGCTGGCCCCTTTTGTGGGTGCTTTCGCCGACGCGCGGCCCAAGGGCAACGTCATGTTCGTGAGCAACGCGATCAAGGTGATCGGCTGCCTCATGATGCTGTTCGGCTCGCATCCGCTGCTGGCCTACGCCATCGTCGGGCTGGGCGCCGCCGCTTATTCGCCCGCCAAATACGGCATCCTGACCGAACTGCTGCCGGCTTCGCAGCTGGTCAAGGCCAACGGCTGGATCGARGGGCTGACGATTTCCTCCATCATYCTGGGCGTGCTGCTGGGCGGSCAGCTGGTCGGCCATACCGTGTCCAACCTGCTGCTGTCCTTTGACTTCCCCATTTTCGAGACCGGCATAGACACCGCGCCCGAAGCGGCGATCTCCGTGCTGATCCTGCTGTACATCATCGCGGCCTGGTTCAACACCCGCATCCCCGACACCGGTGTCGAGATGCGGCCCATGCCCCGCAACAAGCTCGAACTGCTGCCCGACTTCTGGAACTGCAACTCGGCGCTGTGGCGCGACAAGCTGGGCCAGATTTCCCTGTCCACCACCACCCTGTTCTGGGGCGTGTCGGGCAACCTGCGCTACATCGTGCTGGCCTGGAGCGCCGCGGCCCTGGGCTACAGCACCTCGCAGGCCTCCTCGCTGGTCGGCGTGGTGGCCATAGGCACGGCCGTGGGCGCCGTGCTGGCCTCCATGCGCATGCGCCTGGACCAGGCCACCAGCGTGATGCCGCTGGGCATCGCCATGGGCCTGCTGGTCATCCTGATGAATTTCATCGGCAACGTCTGGGTAGCCGCGCCCTTCCTGATCCTGCTGGGCGGCCTGGGCGGCTTCCTGGTGGTGCCCATGAACGCGCTGCTGCAGCACCGCGGCCACAACCTCATGGGCGCGGGACGCTCCATCGCGGTGCAGAATTTCAACGAGCAGGCCTGCATCCTGAGCCTGGGCGCTTTCTACAGCCTGTCCACCGGCCTGGGCCTGTCGGCCTTCGGCGCCATCACCGCCTTCGGCGTCGTGGTGGCCGGCTTCATGTGGCTGATCCAGCGCTGGCACAAAAGCAACACCGTCAAATACAAAGAGCAGGTCGACCACCTGCTGAGCATCGCCCGCAGCGATAAATCGCACTGATGCAAGTTGATGCGTCTCACGGTGTTGCTGCAGGCAACACCTCCAAAGCCGTTCTTGCCCTCACCCTCAACGCCTTCATCTGGGGAGTGTCCTGGTGGCCGCTGCGCCAGCTGCAAGGCCACGGGCTGCACCCGCTGTGGACCACGGCCCTGGTCTACGCGGTCGTGGTCACCGGCCTGCTGACTTTGCGCCCGCAAGCCTGGCGCGGCTTCCTGGCCCATCCACAGCTGTGGTTCCTGGCGGCCGCCTCCGGCCTGACCAACGTCGGCTTCAACTGGGCCGTGACTGTGGGCGACGTAGTGCGCGTGGTGCTGCTGTTTTACATGATGCCGGCCTGGTCGGTGCTGGTGGCCTGGGTCATGCTGGGCGAAAAACCCACGCCAGCCTCACTGCTGCGCCTGCTGCTGGCCATGGCCGGCGTGCTTATCGTGCTGAAGACGCCCGAATCTCCCTGGCCCGTGCCGCAAAGCGGCGCCGACTGGCTGGCCATCATGGGCGGCTTCAGCTTCGCGGTGACCAATGCCGTGCTGCGCAAATACAAACACACGCCGAGCGAATCGCGCATGCTGGCGATGTTCGGCGGCAGCGGCCTGATGGCGGCCTGCGCCGCGTTGGCGGGCATGTCGCAGGCCCTGGTGCCCGCGCCGGCACTGGCGTCGGCCGGCATCCCGGTGGTGCTGGGGCTGGCGCTGGCCTTCATGGCCAGCAATGCCGGCCTGCAATACGGCGCGGCACGCCTGGCCGCCGGCACCACGGCCATCGTGATGCTGACCGAAATCCTGTTCGCCAGCCTGTCCTCGGCCGCGCTGGGCGCTGCCGAGCTCACGCCGCGCGTGCTGCTGGGCGGCTGCCTGATCGTGCTGGCCGCCGTACTGGCGGCCATGGCGCCATCGGCGACACCCCAAACCGCGCCCGGCGGTGCAGAATCGCACTAGAGCAATAGCCCCCACGCTTTTCGCTTACGAGCCTACGGCGATGCGCTGCCCCTTGCACAAGAAGAGGGGGGAGCTAATTTCCCTTGGGGCGGCCCGGCGGGAAATTGCATCTTTTCGATAGCAGCTCACACAGGAGACAACCATGGGCGCAGCAAAAACGGTTTACGACTTCCAGGCCAAGGACATCACCGGCAAAGACGTCCCGCTGGAAGCTTTCAAGGGCAAGGTCATGCTCATCGTCAACACCGCCAGCAAATGCGGCTTCACGCCGCAGTTCGCCGGGCTGGAAGAACTGTACAAACAATATTCCGGCAAAGGCCTGGCGGTCCTGGGTTTTCCCAGCAACCAGTTTCTTTCGCAAGACCCCGGTAGCGACGACCAGATCGCCGAGTTTTGCCAGGTCAACTACGGCGTGAGTTTCCCCATGATGTCCAAGATTGACGTCAACGGCCCCGGCGCCCACCCGCTGTACCAGTGGCTGTCGGCCGAGGCACCCGGCCTGCTCGGCATCAAGTCCATCAAATGGAACTTCACCAAGTTCCTGGTCGGCAAGGACGGGAAGGTCATACGGCGTTATGCGCCTTCGGACAAGCCTGCTGACCTTGGCAAAGACATCGAGGCGGCGCTGGCGGCCTGAGACGCCTGGCGAATCAGGCTGGTTTGGCGTTGGCCTTCTTCACCGAGCGCAAATAATCCGCCAGCGTGCGGCCGGCTTCATGCCCCACACGCTCCTCGAGCACGTCGACCTCGGCCATGCGGTCCACGCGAAAGCTGCGAAAGTCCTGCCGGGCTTCGCACCAGGCGCCCAGCGTCCAGACGCTGCCCCAGTAAAAGCAGCCCAGCGGCCAGAGCACGCGCCGGCTTTCCCGCCCTGCCCCGTCAAGGTAGCGCACATCCACCTTGCACCGCGCATGCACCGCCTCGCGCAAGCGCTGCAGGCTGTGCTGCGTGGCCTCATCGGGGTTGATCACCACCGCATACAGCGGCACGCCCTCGGCCGCCGTGCGCGCCGCGGGTGGCAGCACCGAAAAAATCTTGCTCCAGGCCGCTTCCGCATCACCGGCCATGGCCGGGTCCAGCCAGGCCTGGGCCAGACGCACCGAAGCGGCCAGCGCATTGGCCTCTTTTTGCGTGAACATCAGCGGCGGCAGATCAAAACCCGCGCCCAACCGGTAGCCCACGCCGGCCTCCCCCTCGATAGGCACGCCCTGGTGCTGCAGGTCGGCCACGTCGCGGTAAATCGTGCGCTCCGACACCTCGAGGCGTTTGGCCAGGAATTCAGCGGTGCTCAGGCGGCGGCCGCGGATCAGCTGGACGAGWTGGAAGAGGCGGTCGGCGCGGCGCATGTGAGTTAAGGGATTTGAAAAGATTGGAGCTTACCGCGTGGGGCCAATTGCTGAGCGCGGCTATAGTTCCTCCAGACTGGATTGCAACCGCCAAGTTAGACGCCCGCAAACCAACCCACCCAATAAATAAATATGCCCTCCATTCATAACGGCTCCGGCACCATGTACTACGGCAAGCGAGATGTCGATATCGGCGGATCGTACGTTACGACCGAGTGGATCGTGTTTTTCTGGCTTCCAATACTGCCTCTCAGTTCCTGGCGCGTCTTCCCACTTACAGACGAACTTGTGACCAGCTATGGAACCCGGCAAGCCTATCAAGCAAGACCCGTCTCTCTAAACTGGGCCCAGGTGCTGAATGTCTACCTTCTCACGGCCGGCTGCCTTGCTGGCGCCTGGTACGTCTTTAGTCACTACATCTTTTGAGGAAAGCACATGCCCTTCACAATGAGCGGAACCGGAACACGCTACTACGGGGAGCGAGAACACGACATCGGCGGGCAGTACATCACCACGCTGTGGGTGGTGATCATCGGAGTGCCCCTCTTGCCACTGTCGTCATGGCGGGTGTACCCGCTCAGCGATGAGCAATTTGTCGACCACTCATATCTTCATGGCAGAGAAGTGCATCACACGGAGCAAACCTTCCAGGCCAAGCGTGTGCCACTGAACTGGAAGCAGGTGCTGAACATCTATGCCGTCACCGCCGCGGGTGTCGGGCTGGTGCTATGGGCGCTGCACCGTGCATTCGGGGGACGGGGCGCCTAGCTTTTTATTGGGACATGAAAATAGCTTAGCCCTTCGACCAAGCGGGCGCTGAGCCCATCTGAGCCGGATCCGGTCAGACCATACATAAGGTAAATCGCTGACGCCGTACGAGCTGGCTTTCACCAGGGGGATCTCAATCGCTGATCGTAACCAATACTTCAACGAATGTTGTGTTGATGGTGATGTCGCAATGGGTCAACTGCTTCCCCTTACTCCACGCGAGATATTCCCCCCGGCACGGGCAGCCAGGCCTTCAGATCACCCGCTATAGTGCAAGCCGTGACCCTACAACTACTTCTTGAAGTACTCACCGCCGTCGTATTTTTGGCAACGATTTTTATTGCGCCCATTGCGTGGTTTCGCATGGTGCGGGCGCAGACGCGATCAGCCTACTGGAAGAACATCGCGCTCTTCGCGACGCCGATTCTGCTGACCCTGGCGCTCGGCAAGGCTAGCGGTCTCATGACGGAACCCGTGGGGCYGCCGCCCGTGCTGCCACCGCCTGGGGATGTCTTCGCCGGAATGCCGACAGGTCAATTGATCCTGCTTTCACTGGCAGCGATGCTCTGGATCGGCGGTGGGAATGTATTGCTCTACCGGCACCGCCGGCGGCTCGGGAAGAAATGGTGGCAGGCCCTGAACCCATTCGATCCTCCGTTCAAGGATTTCAACACCGCGGAGTGGCTGACGCTGGGAGGTCTTGTCGCCGGCTCATTTGCTCTTGGAACGCTTGCTCTTTCGTATGGTCGTGGGGCTTGGTAGCCGGGCCCTCCATGCACCAACTCGCGTGTCTGATCGCCACAATGCTGGCCGCCCTGTCCGCCCAAGCCCTTGCCGCCGACAGCCAGTGCTTCGGCACGGTCAGCAAGGGCCGCATCGAAGGCAGCGTCAAGCTGCCCGCCAGCGGCCCCAACTTCACGGCCTACAGCAGCCTGGCGGCCACGGCAGGCCGCACGCATGTGCATGCCAAGGTCGCGGACATCATCACCGCGTCCTATGCGGCGCTGCACGCCGCAAGCCCTTCCACCATTTATATTTACGGCGAAACGGGCTGGCCTTCGGGCGGTCGCTTCCGGCCGCACCGCACGCACCAGAACGGCCTGTCCGTGGACTTCTTTGTGCCGGTCCGCGATGCGCAGGGAAAGTCCGTTCCGCTACCGGGCAGCGTCAGCAACCGGTTCGGTTATGACATTGAATTCAATGCCGACGCGCAATACGGCGAATACGCCATCGATTTCCCCGCCATCGCCGAGCACCTGTACCAATTGCACCTGGCCGCGAAGGCGCGCGGCGTCGGCATTGCCCTGGTCATCCTCGACGCGCCGTTTTTGCCCCGGCTGTTCGCCACGCCGCGCGGCACCTACCTGAAGCAGAACCTGAACTTCATGAAGGGCAAGCCCTGGGTTCGCCACGACGAGCACTACCACGTGGACTTCGCTGTCCCCTGCAAAGCCAACACAGACTAGCGCTTGCGGCCGGCGGCGCTTTGGCTATAGTGCCAATACCGGTTCGCCCTTCCCGCCCCATGAAGCTCACCGTCCGCCCCCTCACGCCCGAGCGCTGGCCCGATCTTGAAGCGCTGTTTTATGCCAAAGGCTGTTCGGTCGCGCGTGGCTGCTGGTGCATGTATTACCGGCGCAGCGGCGCACGCGAACCGCTGCCTGCGGGCACCACCGCAGCCCAGGCCAATCGCGCAGACCTGAAGAAACTGACCCACTCTGAAACACCGCCCGGCCTGATCGGCTATCGCGGCAAGGTCCCGGTCGGCTGGGTGTCGCTGGGGCCGCGTGAAGACTACGCCAAGCTCCAGCGCTCACCGGTGATGAAACCGGTCGACGAACAGCCTGTCTGGCCGATCATCTGTTTTGTCGTGCCATCGGAATATCGCGGCGAGGGTGTCGCGCGGGCACTGCTGGACGGGGCCATCACCTACGCCAAAAAGCAGGGTGCCACGCTGCTCGAGGCCTATCCCGTGGACAAACCCGGCCGCTCGCATGACGACTTTATGTGGTTCGGCGCCAAGTCCATGTATGACGACGCCGGCTTCCAGGAGGTCGCGCGCCGCAAGCCGCAGCGGCCTGTCGTGCGGCTCAAGCCTGTCTGAGTCCTGTATGGCCTATAGCTACCTCTTCTTCGAGCCCACGCGGTTGCCGCTGACCCCTGATGAACTCGACGACAGCACGGTGCGCCCGCTGGACGACGCCGACGCGGTGCGGGCCGCACTCTCGCGCATGCTTCCCGCAATCGCCTGGGATGATGACGACCAGACCGGCCGCATGCAGGCCGACGAAGGCTGGATCGAATTTCAGTTGCCGGCCTCGGAGGACACCTTGAGCATGCGCTGCTCGCTGCGGGCCGACTATTCGGCCCTGGTGCAAAGCCTGTGCGACCGGTCAGGCTGGCTGGCGTTCGACGAGCGGCCGATGTGCTTTCAACCTGGCCAGGCGCCCATGCCTGCCTAGCTGCCCACACGCTGGACATAACATCCAATATGGTGGAAAATAAATTCCATCATGACAGAACCCGCTTCCGACCTCAACCAGCGCATCGCCGAGCGCGTGCGCGAACTGCGCGCCGCCAAAAACCTGTCGCTCGACGCGCTGGCCGCCAGAAGCGGCGTGAGCCGTTCCATGATTTCATTGATAGAGCGCGGCGAGAGCAGCCCCACCGCCGTGGTACTGGAGCGGCTGGCCACCGGCCTGGGCGTGATGCTGGCCTCGCTGTTCGATGCGCCCCCCGCCCAGGCGCCCGCCAGCCCGGTGGCGCGCCACGCGGAGCAGCTGCAGTGGCAGGACCCGGCTTCCGGCTACCTGCGGCGCAACATCTCGCCGCCCGGCGTGCCGCAGCCCATGCAGATCGTTGAAGTGCACTTCCCCCCGGGCGGGCGGGTGGCCTTTGAAACCGGCGCGCGCGATGCGCGTGTGCACCAGCAGGTGTGGGTGCTCGAAGGYGCCATCGACATCACGCTGGGCAACGCGCGCCACGCTCTGCGCGAGGGCGACTGCCTGGCCATGCAGCTGGACCGTCCCACGATGTTCCACAACCCCACGCGAAAGCCCGCGCGCTATGCGGTGGTGATCGCCACCGAACCGGCTTGAACCCATGATGAACACGACACCCTGGTCGCTGCGGCGCCTGCCCGCCGTCACTGACACCCAGATCGCCGGACTCGCCGATGTGCTCATCGATTGCGTCGAAGGCGACGCCTCGGTGAGTTTTATGCACCCGCTGTCGCACGAACGCGCCGCGGCATTCTGGCGCGGCGTGGCGCAGGGTGTGGCTGCGGGCGAGCGCGCGCTGCTGGTCGCCGAGGACGCGCAAGGCATTTGCGGCACGGTGCAGCTGGTGCTTGCCCAGGCCGAGAACCAGCCGCACCGCGCCGACCTGGCCAAGATGCTGGTGCACCGCCGCTGCCGGCGCCAGGGCCTGGGCGAAGCCTTGATGCGCGCCGCCGAAAACATGGCACGCGACTGCGGCAAGACGCTGCTGGTGCTGGACACGGTGACCGGCGACAGCGGCGAGCGCCTGTACCAGCGCCTGGGCTGGCAGCGCGTGGGCGTGATTCCCGGCTACGCGCTGTTGCCGCGCGGCGGGCTGGTGGGCACGACGGTGTTCTACCGCGAACTGGCCTGGTAGTTACCTACAAGTCCGGGAACAGCGCCATGGGGCGCGGAGGCGCGACTGTGGCTGTGCCAGCTCCCTCAAAGCCCAGCGCCGCCAGGTCGGCCCGCATGGCCCTTGCGACCAGCCGCATGTCGTGGTCGCTGACCTCGAACAGGCCGAAGCGAAACTTGTAGCCCCAGTGCTGGCGGTTTTCCACAAACTCGAACTCGTCAAGCCAGGGCAGTATGGACACCTCGCGCGTGGCCACATAAGCCACGTCGCGGCGAAAGGGCACAAAGCCGCCGCCCATGTCAAAGGCATAGGGCTCGCCGGCCTGCACCACGCCTATGGAAACAAAGCGCTGGAATTTGTCTTTGCCGCCCATGGTCAGCGCGGGCGAGTAATAGGCCACCCGGTCCCCAGCGGCCATACGCTTGAGCGGCGCGCACTTGCCGTGGCACACCTGCATGTAGCCGGCGCCCGGCGTCTCGCAGCCATGCCGCGCATGCTCGGCGCTGGCGACGGCGATCCAGTTCTTGCGGCCCATCGCAGCTCAAGCCAGCGCGTGCAAGCCGATGCGGTTGCCGTCCAGGTCGGTGATGTGCGCAAAAAATCCCAGGCCGGGCGGCAGCGCCTGGCGCGGCAAGGCGACCTTGCCGCCGGCCTTGACGGCGCGTGCCAGGGCGGCATCGAGCGACGGCGAGGCATCGAGGTAAATCAAAGTACCGGCGGACGCCGGCGCGGGCGCTGTGGGTCCGGCCAGGATCGCGCCACCCACGCCCTCCTCCGCGTCATAGGGAAACACCGCGCCTTGGGACGGGCCCATGGGCTCGCGGCGCATCTTGCACTCGAGCACGGCTTCGTAAAAGGCCTGGGCCTTGTTCAATTCGGTGCTGGGGATTTCAAACCAGGTAATGGCGTTTTTCATGGAAGGCTCCTTTGTTGAAGAAGCCTTGATGGTGCGGACCTGCTACTGACAACGTAGTGTCAGTAGGATGTTGGCCCCCACGCTTTTCACTTCGTGTAATGCGCTGCCCCCCGAGGGGGCGCTGCGCCTGCGGCCCGGCAAAGCCGGTTCCGCGGCCCCGGCTTGCCTGGGATGTTCCCTCCCTTCAGGGCGTCAGTGCTGCGTCCAGCACTTCCACCCAGTGCCGCACCGGCGTCGCCGTACCGCTTTGCAGGTGCGTAATGCAACCGATATTGGCGGAGATGATGGTCTCGGGCGCCGAGACGTGCAGGTTGACTAGCTTGCGGTCGCGCAACTGGTAAGCGATGTCCGGGTTGAGCACCGAGTAAGTGCCCGCCGAGCCGCAGCACAGGTGCGATTCGGCGCTGGCCAGCGTCACTGTGAAACCCAGCGCGCCCATCAGCGTCTCGACCCCGCCGCGCAACTGCTGGCCGTGCTGCAGAGTGCAGGGCGGGTGGAACACCAATGCGCCGGCCCGGGCCTTGACCTTGCCTTGCAGCTCGCCGACCAGTTCGGGCATCAGTTCGCTGAGGTCGCGCGTAAGTTCGCTGATGCGCGCCGCCTTGGTCGCATAGGCCGGGTCGTCCTTGAGCATGTGGCCGTATTCCTTGACGGTGACACCACAGCCCGAAGCGTTCATGACGATAGCCTCCACGCCGCCACCTTCGGAGATATGCGGCCACCATGCGTCGATGTTGCGCCGCATCTGGTCCTTGCCGCCTTCGTGGTCGTTGAGGTGGAATTTGACGGCACCGCAACAGCCGGCCTTGGGCGCCAGCACGGTTTCGATGCCGGCCGCGTCCAGCACACGCGCGGTGGCGGCATTGATGTTGGGCATCATGGCCGGCTGCACGCAGCCTTCGAGCATCAGCATCTTGCGCGCACGCGTGCGCCGCGGCCAGGCGCCTGCGTCCTGCTTGGGCGGCACCTTGTTTTTCAGGGCCGCGGGCAGCAGGCCGCGCACGGCTTGGCCGGCCTTCATCGCGGGCGCGAACAGCGGCGAAGGCAGGCCTTCCTTCAGCGCCCAGCGCAAGGCTTTCTCGCCGGCCGGGCGAGGCACGCGCTCGTCGACCAGCTTGCGGCCTATGTCGACCAGGTGGCCGTATTCGACGCCGCTGGGGCAGGTGCTTTCGCAGTTGCGGCAGGTCAGGCAGCGGTCCAGATGCAGCTGCGTTTTGCGTGTGGGCGCCTCGCCTTCGAGCACCTGCTTGATCAGGTAGATACGGCCGCGCGGGCCGTCGAGCTCATCGCCCAGCAGCTGGTAGGTCGGGCAGGTCGCGGTGCAGAAGCCACAGTGCACGCATTTGCGCAAAATGGCTTCGGCTTCGCGGCCTTCGGCGCTGTTCTTGAATTCGGGGGCGAGATGGGTTTGCATAAAGTCAGGGCGCCTCTTTCAGGGCCACGGCAAGGGCCTTGCGCCGGGCGGCGCGCCGGAAGTCCGCATACAGGGGCGGCAAGGACAAGGCCAGCAGCATGAGCGCCAGCGGCACAACCCAGACAAAGCCGACGTACTTGAACCCGGCCGCGCCGATCACACCGCCGGTGACGAACATCGCCAGCAAGGTGCCGAAAAGACGCAGCTTGATGCGGTTGGCGCGCACACGCGACTCGGGCGGGCCGCCGGTGCGGTTCCAGTAAAACATCTTGCCGAACTCGATGCCCAGGTCGGTGATCACGCCGGTCATGTGGGTGGTGCGGATCTGCGAGGAAGAGATTTTGCTGACCAGGGCGTTCTGCAGGCCCATGGTGAAGGCCAGCACCAGCACGGTCAGCGGCACGGCAAACGGGGTCTGGCGGTTCAGCGTCGCGCCCAGCAGCCCGAACAACAGCATCAGCACGGCTTCCAGCAGCAGGGGCAAAGCGTATTCGCTGCGCAGATGATGCTGGCGCGCCCAGTTCACCAGCACGGCCGTCACGGCGGCGCCGGTGACAAAGGCCAGCAGTGCGCCGATGGCGCCCAGCGCCAATGTCATGTGGCCCAGGACAAGGTTGTCGGCCAGCAGGGAGGCGAATCCCGTCATGTGCGAGGTGTACATGCCGACCACCAGAAAGCCGCCCGCATTGATGGCGCCGGCGTTAAAGGCCAGCAAACCACCCAGCAGGCGATTGATGGAGGGTGTCCGGTGCTGCCCGGTCAGGTGGCGAAGGCGTCGCATGTTCTGCCTACCAGTCCGCGTACAGGCGGCCGGGGTTGAAGATGCCCGCCGGGTCGAACTGTTTTTTGAGTTCGCGGTGTATGCGGTCCAGCGGCGGTTTCAGCGCGGAGAATACCGGCACGATTTTGCCGGCCGAGCGGAACAGCGTGGCATGCCCACTGGCCTGGGCCGCCGCCTGGCGGACCRGTGCCGCGTTGCCGTCGGGCCGCTTGAGCCAGCGCTGCGCGCCGCCCCACTCCACCAGAGTCTCGCCGAGATTCAGCGGTGCAGCGGTGTCGGGCAGGCTGAGGCGCCACAGCGACTCGTCACCTTGCAGGGCGAAGAAGGGCTGGGCCTGCTCACGCAAGGCCGTCCAGTGGCGCGCCGCGTCGCTGTCCAGAACTTCCCCACCCATGGAGGTTTGCGCGGCGGCGACAGCCGCTTTCGCCCCGCGCAGCCGCACCCACAAGCGGCCTTCCCGCCAGCAGGAAGCGTTGACAGGCAGGGGCATGGCGCCCCAGCGGTTGAGCTGTTGCAGGGCGGCGGCTTCATCCATATCGAAGACCAGCGTGGCCTCCTGCGGCGCCACCGGCAGGACCTTGAGCGAGACTTCCAGCAGCACGCCCAGCGTGCCCAGCGAGCCGGCCATCAGGCGCGAGACGTCGTAGCCGGCCACGTTCTTCATGACCTGGCCGCCGAAAACCAGGCGCTCACCCTTGCCGTTGAGCAGCACCACGCCCAGCATGTAGTCGCGCACGGCACCCACGCTGGCACGGGCCGGGCCGCTCAGGCCGCTGGCGACCATGCCGCCCACAGTGGCTTTGGCTTGCGCGCCGTCGAAATGCGGCGGCTCAAAGGGCAGGCACTGCCCCTGCGCGGCCAGCAGCGCCTCGAGTTCGGCCAGCGGGGTGCCGGCGCGCGCGGTGACCACCAGCTCGCTGGGTTCATAGCTGGTGATGCCGCTGTGCGGCCGGACGTCGAGGACGTCGCCCGCCAGGGCCTGGCCGTAAAAGTCCTTGCTGCCGCCGCCGCGCAGGCGCAGCGGTGTGCGCGCGGCAGCGGCGGCGCGCACGCGCTCGGCCAGCGCGGCGCTGATGTCGGTATCTGGAGCCATGGCCACGATGGTAAGCGGCGGCCGCGGGTGGCGGTTTGATTTTTTTGAACGCGGCTTGTTCGGATTTTTCGGCCGCCGGCAGGGAATCAGTCCTGGAAGAAGTTCACGGGCAGGCCGGGAACGTCGACCTGCATGGAAAACACACAGCCCGAATCGGGAAAGTCCTGCAACTCCTGCGCGGGCCGGTTGTAGCGTGCGGTCGTGAGGTACAGGGTCTTGAGGTCGTCGCCGCCGAAGCAGGGCATGGTGGGGCAGCGCGCTGGCACGGCAATCTCGGCCAGCAACGTACCGGCGGGGGACAGCTTGAGCAGCCGCCCGCCTTCAAACATGGCGACGTAGTAATTGCCCTGGATGTCGACCGCCGCGCCGTCGGGCCGGCCGCCGTAGCCGGCCATGCCGGGCAACCAGCCTTCGGGCTTGCCGGGCCACTGCGCGAACACGCGGGGCTGCGTCATCGCGTTGCTGGCGCTGTCCCAATTCCAGGCCCGGATGATGTGGCGCGGCGTATCGGACCAGTAGACGGTGGCGGCATCGGGCGACCAGGCGAGGCCGTTGGCGATGACGGCGTCACCGGCCTTGCGCTCGAGCACCGGCGCGCGGCCGCCGCGGCAGTCCAGCGAGAACAGCGCGGCCGTGGCTTTGTCGCGCGGCTCGTACATGGTGCCGGCCCAGAAGCGGCCCAGCGGGTCGGCCTTGCCGTCGTTGAAGCGTGTGGTCGCCGTGTCGTGGTCGGCTTGCATCAGCTGACGGAGTTCGCCGCCCCATTCCCTGGCGCGGTAGATGCCGTCGCGCAGCGCGACCACCAGGCCGCTGTTGCTGCCGTTCGTGCGCGCTGGCGCGATGCTGCCGGGCTCCGAGGGCATGGCCCAGCTCTCGACCGTGCCCATAAAAACGTTGCAGCGGTGGATCTGCCGGCCGGGGATGTCGATCCAGTAGAGCATCTGCTCGTCGGGATGCCAGAACGGCGACTCGCCGAGCCCGCTGGGCGGTGCAACAAGGGTTTGCCAGGTCATGACGGTGCCTTCGTTTTGTGTGAACAGCCGCCACTTTAACGCCCCCCAAAAAAAACAGCCCACCGGCTTGCGCCGGCGGGCTGAACATCCAAAGGAGACTCTCAGTAAAAATTCAATATCGGAAGGGTCAGGGCCGCCTCTGAGGGCTGCCCTGCCCGTCGCGTTATCAGCGGTTGTAAGCCGTTTCGCCGTGGGACGTGATGTCCAGGCCTTCGCGCTCGTCTTCTTCGCTGACACGCAGGCCGATGGTCAGGTCAACCACCTTGTAGGCGATGAAGGAGACCACACCGGACCAGACGATGGTGATCAGCACGGCCTTGGCCTGGATCCAGACCTGGCCGGCGATGGTGTAAGCGTCAGGCGTTACGGCCGTGGCGGTGACCCAGTCGCCCACAAAGCTCGGGCCGCCCAGGGCCGGCGAGTTGAACACGCCGGTCAGCAGCGCRCCCAGRATACCGCCCACACCGTGCACGCCGAACACGTCCAGCGAGTCGTCGGCGCCCAGCAGTTTCTTCAGGCCGTTCACGCCCCAGAGGCAGGCGAAGCCGGCGACCAGGCCGATGATCAGGCCACCGCCGATGCCGACGTTGCCGGCTGCGGGGGTGATGGCCACCAGGCCGGCGACGGCGCCGGATGCGGCGCCCAGCATGGAAGCCTTGCCGCGCATCAGCGCTTCACCGACGCACCAGGCCAGCACGGCGGCTGCCGTTGCACCGAGGGTGTTGATGAAGGCCAGGGCGGCGAAGCCGTTGGCTTCCAGGGCGGAGCCGGCGTTGAAGCCGAACCAGCCGACCCACAGCAGTGCGGCGCCGACCATGGTCAGGGTCAGGCTGTGAGGCGCCATGGCTTCCTTGCCGTAGCCGATGCGTTTGCCGATGCAGAAGGCGCCAACCAGGCCGGCGACAGCGGCGTTGATGTGCACCACGGTGCCGCCCGCGAAGTCCAGGGCGCCCATTTGCCAGATGTAGCCGCCCTTGGCGCTCATGGCGTCGGCGACTTCCTTGCCGGTGTAGGCGTCAGGGCCCATCCAGAACCAGACCATGTGCGCGATAGGCGCATAGCTGAAGGTGAACCAGATAGCCATGAACAACAGCACGGCGGAGAACTTGATGCGTTCGGCGAAGGCGCCGACGATCAGCGCGCAGGTGATACCGGCGAAGGTGGCCTGGAAGGCGGCGAACACGATCTCGGGGATCACGACACCCTTGCTGAAGGTCGCGCCGTTGGCGAAGGTGCCCGCGACGTTGTCCCAGATGCCCTTCATGAAGAGCCGGTCGAAGCCGCCAAAGAAGGCGTTGCCTTCAGTGAAAGCCAGGCTGTAGCCGTAGATGAACCACAGCACGACGATCATCGAGAAGGTCACCATGACCTGCATCAACACCGACAGCATGTTCTTGCTGCGKACCAGGCCGCCGTAGAACAGCGCCAGGCCGGGCACGGTCATCATGATGACCAGCAGCGTGGAAACCATCATCCAGGCGGTGTCGCCTTTGTTGGGAACGGGTGCGGGCGCGGAGGCCGCTGCGGCGGCTGCCGGAGCTGCGGCTGCCGGGGCGGCCGCAGCCGCTGCTGCGGGCGCTGCAGGCGCTGCGGCTTCAGCCGGTTTGGCTTCCGCGGCCGAAGCGGCGGGCGCGGCGGCCGGGGCTTGCGCCATGACGGCGCCGGTGGTCAGCAGGCTCAGTCCCAGTACAAGGGAAGCGAGTATTTTTTTCATGTCTATGTTCTCTTTATATTTGGGTTGAGCGCTTACAGCGCTTCCTTGCCGGTTTCACCGGTGCGGATGCGCACGACCTGCTCGAGGTTGTAGACAAAGACCTTGCCGTCGCCGATCTTGCCGGTGCGGGCGGCGCCCTCCACCGCTTCGATCACGCGGTCGACCAGGTCGTCGGACACAGCCGCCTCGATCTTGACCTTGGGCAGGAAGTCGACGACATATTCCGCGCCGCGGTACAGCTCGGTATGCCCTTTCTGGCGGCCGAAGCCCTTGACTTCGGTCACGGTGATGCCTTGAACGCCAATGCCGGACAGCGCCTCGCGCACTTCGTCCAGCTTGAACGGTTTGATGATGGCCGTTACGAGTTTCATTTCAGGTTTCCTCCAAGGATGAATAAGGAAGCGGCCCCTCGGTGCACCGCCCCGGCTGCTCTACAGGTTTTCTGGGCGCATGAAGATCGGAGCGCTCCGGTTCAGGGATTCCGAGGGTTGCCACAACAGGTCTTCAGATTCCGCAGGGTTCAATAGCACGTACCGTGCCAAAGCAGCCTGCCTTATGGACCGTAAGCCAGCCTGTTTTCCACCCGAGGCAGTGGGCGTTCTAGAATCCAGTCAAACAATGAGCACCAAATTGGGGCGCATGTCGCGCACAACTTTGGGGCAAAACAGGGGAGTTGCTTCATGAGCTTGTCTTTAGTGCACAGCCGCGCCTTGTTGGGGCTGGAGGCGCGGCCGGTCTGCGTCGAGGTCCACCTGGCCAACGGCCTGCCCAGCTTCACGCTGGTCGGCCTGGCGGAGACCGAGGTCAAGGAGGCCCGGGAGCGCGTGCGTTCGGCTATCCAGAACACCGGCCTGGAGTTTCCGGCCAATAAAAGAATCACCGTCAACCTCGCGCCGGCCGACCTGCCCAAGGATTCCGGCCGCTTCGACCTGGCCATCGCACTGGGCATACTCGCGGCCAGCGGCCAGGTCGACGCCCGCAAGCTCGAAGGGTATGAATTCGCCGGCGAGCTCTCCCTGGGCGGCGACCTGCGGCCGGTGCGCGGCGCGCTCGCCATGAGCCTGGCGCTGGCGCGCACCGAGCGCGCCGCCGCGGGCGCCTTACCCAAGCGCGGCGCGCTCGCCATGAGCCTGGCGCTGGCGCGCACCGAGCGCGCCGCCGCGGGCGCCTTACCCAAGC